>CAUSQY010000030.1:0-16576 GCA_963533645.1 uncultured Streptococcus sp.
ATCCCAAAACGTAGAAGGCTTCAAGGTCATTCATCCATGCTCCAAAGGCTGCATCAACCGCATCCTTAAGAGTTCGTGTCCCTGTTTCAACTGCATGAACAGTTGCTCCCATCATCTCCATACGGAAAACATTGAGACGTTGACGCTCCACATCTTCTGCCCCCATGTAGACATCACAGGCCATACCAAACTTGGCTGCAGCTGCTGCTGTCGCAACACCGTGCTGACCAGCTCCTGTTTCTGCGATCACTCGTTTTTTGCCCATACGTTTGGCAAGAAGAATTTGTCCTAAAACGTTATTGAGTTTGTGAGAACCAAGGTGGTTCAGGTCTTCGCGCTTGAGATAAATCTTAGCTCCACCTAGGTGGTCTGTTAAACTTTCCGCAAAATAAAGTGGTGTTTCGCGACCGGAATAATCCTTCAAGTAATGGCGAAATTCTGCCAAAAATTCTGGATCATCCTTGTACTTGTCAAATGTCATTTCCAACTCATCCAACAAAGCCTGAATCGGCTCCGGTACAAAACTGCCACCAAATTGTCCAAAATAACCTTTAGTTGTCATAAAATTTTTCCTCTTTCCATATTAATTCAGCTTTTTGTTTGCTTTTAGTAGTAGGCAAGGAGCTGCAGATAGAACTCAAGTTCATCAAAGCGACTTAACGCCCTAATAAAAGATAAACAAAATGACCGAAAGAAAAAGCCCACACACAGAAAATTATTCCATGTGAGGGCGTTGGTAACGCGGTGCCACCTCAATTATAAAGGGACTATTCCCCTTTACATCTCTGCCTTGTCTAACAACAAGTTGCACTGTAAGGTGTGCGCACCGAATTTTCATTGTTTCAAATTCATTTTTAAAATCAGCCCACTTTCACTACTTCCAACCACCTGTTCACAATCACCACAGGCTCCCTGAAGATCAAAAATAACTACTTTTCTGATTTATTGAGAATATTATATGTTATTGTTCTATCTTTGTCAAGATTTTTTTATGATTTTTTTCCAGAACCGAGGATTTCTTCGGAAATTCTCACCAAAGTCTTAACGATGTAATCAACTTCTTCATCGCTTAATTTAGTGTGAAGAGGAAGCGTAATTTCATTTTCAAAGAAGGCATAGGATCTTGGATAATCTGCCATATCAAAACCAAGATTCTTATAGGCTGTCAAGAGAGGAAGCGGTTTGTAGTGTACATTACTTGCAATTCCTGCTTTGGCCAATTCTTGAATGATAATATTGCGTTCTTCTAAGCTTGCTCCTTCTACATGAGTGATGTATAGGTGGCGTGAAGATTCAACAGTATCAGTCTTGTGTGCCAATGGACGGATACGAGAACCTGCAAAACCTCGATCGTAGCGGTCCACGATGTCCTTACGACGTTGTAGCAAAGCTGGGTAACGGTCCAATTGTACCAAACCAAGCGAAGCCATGATATCCGTCATGTTGCACTTGTAGGCAGGTGTTACGATATCGTATTCCCATGAACCCAGTTGCATCTTGGCAAGGGCATCTTTGGTCTGACCATGAAGGGAAAGGATTTGGAATTCCTTGTACATCTCTTCGTCGTCAATCGCTGGATTGGCTTTCCAAGTGGCACTTCCTCCCTCAGCCGTTGTAAAGTTCTTAACGGCATGGAATGAGAAGGAAGTAAAGTCAGCGATAGAACCAGCCGGTTGCCCTTTATAAGTAGATCCCAAAGCATGGGCACTATCAGAGACAATGACAATACGGTTAAAGGCCTTTTGCCACTTGCTAGCAGCTGTAAAGAGGTCACGTTTTTTCTCCACAACTTGGAACAAACGGTCATAGTCGCACACAATCCCTGCAAGCTCTACTGGAATAATCACCTTAGTCTTTTCAGTAATGGCTTGCTCAAGCAAGTCATAATCCATCTCAAACGTATCTGCTTGAATATCCACCATGACAGGTATTGCTCCTACGTGTGTGATCACACTACATGAAGCTGTGTAAGTCATAGCTGGAACGATGACTTCATCACCTGGTCCCACTTCCAAAACACGCAAAATCAACTCAAGAGCGGCAGTCGCAGAGTTGAGGCAGACAGTCTTAGGTGTCTGTGTGTATTGAGACAAGCGACGCTCCAGTTCTTTTGTCTTCGGACCTGTTGTGATCCAACCAGAACGAAGGGTATCGGCTACTTCAGCAATTTCAGCTTCGGTAATATCAGGTGGTGAAAATGGAATATTGTAATTTGGCATTGATTTGCTCCTTTTATCTGTACTCATTTTCTCATGACTACTTTATTTTAGCACTTCAAACACGGTTTGAAACATGATTTTGATGTCTCCAAGGAAACTAAACTCTCGGAGATAGGTGAGGTTATAGCGCATCTTTTCAGGGAGGACATGTTCGACATAGGCCTGGTCAACTGACAAACCTTTCTCCGTCATTCGACTGATGATAGTGTCCTCATCCTTGTAGTTGATACTAGCTGGAGAGGTGATTCCGGCTGGTAAGAGCAAGGTCGCCATCATTTCAGGGCTATACTGCTCGGTGTAACGTGGCACCTCAGGTCTTGTGCCTACAAAGGACATCTCGCCTTTAAGGACATTGACCAGCTGAGGCAGTTCGTCCAAGCGCACACGGCGAATGAAATTTCCCACTTTGGTAATACGGCTATCGTTAGCTGAAGTCACCAGACTTCCTTTTTTATCCGCATCCGTTACCATGGTACGGAACTTCCAAATCTTGAACGGACGATTGTACTGGGTCACGCGCTCTTGCTTGTAAATGACAGGGCCCTTGCTATCCAACTTGATCCAAATGCTCAAGATAAGAAAGACGGGAGAAGTCAAAAGTAGCAAAAACAGGGCCAAAACCCAATCCAGGCAACGCTTGAAAATCAGCGAACCCTTCCTTTTAGAGACAAGCTGGTAGTAAGACTCAACCTCGCTTGATTTCATTTCCACGGGCAAGTCTTCCCATTTCAGCATGCTGTTTCTCCTTTGTTTTTATTATACTATTTGTCAACATTTTTCATTATACCACAAAATGGAAAAGGCGGTGCAAGAAATCTGTGATTTGAAGAATTTCCTTCTTATACTCAATGAAAATCAAAGAGTATTAGGACATGGCCCCAGCCTGCAAGCTATACATCTTGTGATAGGTTCCTCCCAAGGCCAAGAGTTCTTCATGAGTTCCGCTCTCGATAATGCGCCCCTTGTCCAAAACATAGATGCAGTTGGCGTCCTGGATGGTCGAAAGGCGATGAGCAATTGCAATGGTTGTCCGCCCCTGTCTCATCTTAGCTAGGGAATCTTGAACCAAACTTTCTGTTTCAGAGTCAATATTGGCTGTCGCTTCATCCAAAATCAGGATTTTAGGCTGACTGGCGACTGTTCTAGCAAAGGCAAGAAGCTGGCGCTGGCCAGTAGAGAAGCTCGAGCCACGCTCAGACACAGGTGCATCATAACCCAGAGGGAGGTCTTGAATAAAGGAATCTGCATCGACAAAGGTAGCTGCATCCTTTACTTGCTCATCACTAATTTCTTGATACATGGCGATATTGGACTTGATAGTCCCGTGATAGAGGAAGGGATCCTGCAAGACTAGACCGATGTTCTTTCTCAGCTCTTCCTGACTGTAGTCCCTAATATCCACACCATCCAAGAGAACTCGGCCTGACTGAAATTCATAAAAACGCATGAGGACATTGATAATGGAAGATTTCCCCGAACCTGTATGACCTACAAAGGCAATGGTTTCTCCCCTCTTAACTGAAAAGGAAATATCATCCAGAATCGGATGTTTGCCATCATATGAGAAACACACATGTTCAAAACGGATATTGCCCTCTTTGATTTTGGCTTGCCCATTTTCTTGAAGAGGTTCATAGGTCCTCTCGTCAATCAGAGCAAAGACACGGCCTGCAGAAACCATAGACGTTTGAAGGGTTGAAAAGTTTTGCGTCACCTCAATCAAGGGATCAAAGAGACGGTTGATGTACTGGATAAAGGCATACATGGTTCCAGCCGTTATCCCGATAGAAAGACCACGGTAACCAAAGTAAGCCATCAATACGGCGTAACCTAGGAGTTTCAGCAAACTCATGGCAGGTCTCAAAAAGAGGGCATCCAAGGCTACAGAGCGGTTGGCACAGACCAAGTGTTCTTGGTTGATTTCATCAAATTCTGCCTTCAGACGCTTCTCTTGATTAAAGGCCTGGATAATCCTGATTCCCTCGATATTCTCTGCCAGCTTACTATTGATATCCGACAAGAGACTTCTGGTTTTTTCGATGATTTTCACTGACTTTTTCCAATAGAGATTGACCAAAAGGAAAATCAAGGGAAGAAAGAGCAAGACTAAAGCTGTCAAACGAAAATCCAACACCAACATGGTATAAAGGGTTGTCAGAAAGATAAAAACCGCTGAGATAAAACTGGACAAAATCCCCGAAAACATATCACTGATGGTCTCAGTATCATTTGTCAAACGAGAGACGATGGAACCTGCTGGCGTCTTGTCAAAATAGGACATGCCTAGCTTCTCCATATTGGCAAAGGCATCGCGACGAATGTCTCTGACAATACTGTAAGACACGCGTGCAAAGAGAAGATTGCCAACATACTGAACTAGAGTTTGTAGAATATAAAGGCCATAGTAGACCAGCAAAACATTCACGGCAAGTTGGTTAAGATTGCTGAGATACTGGTCGATAAAGTGGGAAGCAACCAGAGGAATCACGCTTTTAATGACCGTAGTCGCTAGGAGAAAGGTCAGGGCTAAAAAGGTTAAAAGACCATATGGTTTGAGATAGGACATCAAGCGCTTCAATACAGCCCATTGTTCTTTCTTATTCTGCATCTTCTTCTCCTTTCATTTCCAGCTGCTGAGACTGGTAGGTTTGGGCGTACCAGCCATCCATGGCTAGCAAGTCTTCGTGTGTCCCCCGTTCTATGATTTGGCCATTTTGCAGAACCAAGATCAGATCTGCATGGACAACTGCACTGAGGCGATGGGCTGTGATAATGGTTGTCTTGTCCTTCCGCGTCTCCTTGAGATTGTCAATAATCGCATACTCTGTCTTGGCATCCACGGCAGACAAGGAATCATCTAAAATCAAGATGTCAGGGTCTAAAATCATCGCCCGACTCATAGCCAGACGTTGCTTTTGACCACCAGAAAGACTGACCCCCTTTTCACCGATGAGGGTATCAAATCCTTGGGGCATGGCTACAATATCTTGGTAAACTTGAGCTAGCTTAGTCGCCTCCTCAACTGCTGAAAGGGGCAAGTTAGGATTGCCAAAACGAATATTGTCTAAAATCGAGGTCGCAAAGAGGAACTGGTCCTGAGGAACATAGCCCATGAGACCACGAAGGTCTGTCAGACGATAATCCCGAATATCGTGACCGTTTAGGTAAATAGCTCCCTTATCCACATCGTATTCTCGCAAGAGAAGCTTGATCAAGGATGTTTTCCCAGAGCCTGTCTGCCCGACTAAGCCTAGGGTTTGCCCTTTTTCTAAACTAAAGTGAATATCCGTCAGTGTCTCCTCATTTTCAAAGGCAAAGCTGTCAATGTCATATTCCAAACGTCCATTTTCAATACCGTCCAGAGGAAATTCAGGGTCTTTTACAGGTGATTCCTGAGACAAAAGATCCTCAATCCGCTGATAGGACACCTTCCCTCGCTGGGTAATATTAAAGAGGAAACCAATGGCCATAAGAGGCCAGACCAGCATATCTAGGTAGCTGATAAAGGTAACCAGATTTCCAACCGTAATCTGCCCCTCCTGAACCATCAAGGAACCGACCAAAAGGGTTAAAACATAGGACGAACCAACAAACAAGAGAACCATGGGGTCAAAGAGACTATCGTATTTCATGGTTTGCAGATTCTTTTGGAAAGTCAATTCATTGACTGCTTGAAAGGACTTCAACTCGTCCGCCTGATAACCGAAAGACTTGGTTACTTTGATACCTGATACAGACTCCTGCACCTTGTTATTGAGTTCAGAGAAAGCAGCTTGAGATTCTCCGAAAGCCTTGTGGGTCTTTCTCCCTAGACGACTAGTCGCATAAACCATAAAAGGCAAGGGAAGAATGGCAACCAAGGTCATTTGCCATGAAATGCTAAAGAGCATGGTCAACAAAGTCACCAGTGCCGTGATAGAGGCATCTACTGCTGACATGACTCCGCCACCTGCGAGACGAGTTAAAGCATTGATATCATTGGTGGCGTGTGCCATCAAGTCCCCCGTTCGATAGGTCTGATAAAAGGCTGGCGACATTTTAGTAAAATGCTCAAACAAACGAGACCGCATAATCTGCCCCAGACGGTAGGAGGTGCCAAGGATATACATGCGCCAAACATAGCGTAGATAGTACATCCCAAAGGCTGCTAGCAGTAGATAAAATAGATTAAGAAGGAGGTCCTGCTGGGTTAATTTCCCCGACGTAATGGCATCAATGACCCGCCCCATGACCATGGGGGGAATGAGATTGAGGACGGAAACCAAGACCAAGGCCACAATCCCGACTAAATAACGGCGCTTTTCTAACTTGAAAAACCACCAGAGTTTTTGAATAATGGACATAAAATCCCTTTCTGATTGCAAATGGAAACCTGAGGCAGAGACCTCAGGTTTTTCTTATTCATAGGTTACGACTGAGACGACACCCTTGTCATATTCCGCGATAAAGATATTGGCAACATTGTCATACCCTTGTTTGCTGAGGTTATCAAGTAGCCATTCTTCGCTCCGACCAATGGTCTCCAAAATTTCGACTTGGATAACACCGTCTGTGACAACAGGATACTTGGGATTCTCATCTCCCATTTGGACTACGATGAGTTGACCGTTTTGCTCCTGCATAGCGCGTTTGACTTGTTTCATTTGGAAAATTCCCTGACTACGGAGCTTAAGAGCTACGTCCGCTGCTGATAAACCAACCGAACGGCAGGCTTCTGGATCAATCTTCCCATTTTTGATGAGCAGGGTTGGCTTCCCATCAATCAAGCGTTTCACAAAGTGAACATTGTTGTTGAGCCATTTGAGAGTCAAGACCAGAATGGTCCATATAATCAGGATAACTGCATACTGAAGGATACTGATGGAGCTATTGTAAATCACCCCACCGATGATCCCCCCGAGTACATAGTTCTGAATTTGATCTATCGCTGAGTTAGGCGCTAGGTTGCCCTTTCCGGTCACATTAATTACGAAAACCAGAGAAAAGAGACCCAAGGCTAGTTTGATTAAAATTTCGATATAATTGAGTGTCATTTGTTCACCTCCACCAGTTCAATTGCATCTGTTTTATACAATTCCACTTTCTCTAGCAGGTGCTTGTCTGGCTCACTGCCGTTCAGGGCACGGTAATAGCGATCACCTACCTTGATAAGTGCGCCATCCGTGTCCGCAGAAGTATTGACATAGACCTCTGACTTGTCAACTCCCAATTCTTTGGAAACAAGCTCGATGAAATGAAGTGAAGCTTGAAATTTATTGTTAGAAACTTGATTGTTTTGATAAGTCGTGATGCTGACTAAAAGGAGAGCTAATAAGGTCAAGGCTGAAATCATGACCAACTCACGAAATTTGGTCCCCTTTTTATCATGATAAGCCTTGAAAGCTAGAAATCCTGTCACAGCTAATAGGACAATCCCTAAACCAATCATGATGCCATTTTGCTGACCGATTTGGCTGAGTACATAGTCATAAGAATAGAATTTCATGTATTTTCACTCCCTTTCATAAAATCATTCTTAATTATAAACGAAAGAGAGTGATTTTTCAAGCCATACGTTGGGGAAATAGACCTTTTTTTGGTATAATAAAATCTATAATCTGAATGAAAAAGGTAACTTTATGAAACTCATCTCATGGAATATTGATTCCCTCAATGCAGCCCTAACGAGCGACTCAGCTCGTGCAAAATTGTCCCAAGAAGTCCTACAAACCCTGGTAGCCGAAAATGCTGATATTATCGCTATCCAAGAAACCAAGCTTTCTGCCAAGGGCCCTACAAAGAAACACATAGAAGTGCTTGAAGAACTCTTCCCAGGTTATGAAAACACTTGGCGTTCCTCTCAAGAACCTGCCCGCAAAGGCTACGCTGGAACCATGTTCCTCTATAAAAAAGAACTCACACCAACGATCAGCTTCCCAGAAATCGGTGCCCCTTCTACCATGGACTTGGAAGGCCGCATCATCACCTTGGAATTTGATGCATTTTTCGTGACCCAAGTATATACTCCAAACGCTGGCGATGGGCTCAAACGCTTGGAAGAACGCCAAGTCTGGGATGTCAAATACGCTGAGTATTTGGCGCAACTAGACAAAGAAAAACCAGTCCTTGCGACTGGAGACTACAACGTAGCCCACAAGGAAATTGACCTTGCAAATCCTGCCAGCAACCGCCGTTCACCAGGATTTACAGATGAGGAACGTGCTGGTTTTACCAACCTTTTGGCAACTGGATTTACCGACACCTTCCGTCACATTCACGGCGATGTCCCGGAACGTTACACTTGGTGGGCGCAACGCAGCAAGACTTCTAAAATCAACAATACAGGCTGGAGAATCGACTACTGGCTGACAAGCAACCGCGTGGCTGACAAGGTGACCAAGTCTGATATGATTGACTCCGGTGCGCGCCAAGACCACACACCCATTGTCATGGAGATTGAACTCTAAGGAGAAAACGAATGGACTATCAAGCTGTCATTCCTGAATTTGTAGTATCTGACCTCGAAAAGTCACGCCACTTCTACTGCGACTTGCTGGGATTTTCTGTCGAATACGAGCGCCCAGAAGAAAACTTCCTCTTTCTTTCGCTTGAAGAGTGTCAGCTGATGTTAGAGGAGGGAACCCCCGAGGAACTGGCTAACCTTACCTACCCTTTTGGAAAAGGTGTCAACCTATCCTTTGGTATAAAGGATGTCCCACAACTTTATCAAAAAGTGACCGAGGCCAACTATCCTATTTATCGTCCTTTGACTAAACGAACATTTCGTGTTGGGGATCACTATATCTATCCTCACGAGTTTGCAGTCTTGGATCCAGATGGTTATTTTTTAAGATTTAGCGAATAGAAGAATAAAAGGCTACAATACTTTCTAGCCTTGCAGCCTTTTATTCGTTCGCTTTTATGATCTATTTACCAACAAAATATTTGATTTATAAAGCTAATTGGTGTAAAATAAAAACATTGGCAGCAGCCTATTTAAAATTGAATATCATTTTACTTGTTTATGTCGTGAATTGGCACGACGTTTCTACAAGGTGCCGGAACACCTAACAATGAGTATGTCAGCTGAAGGTATGGTGTTGGCCATGCCTATTTTGGGGACTTACTTAGGGGATTAAGTAGGTCCTTTTTGAATATTTTTATTAAAGTACGCCTTTAAGTGTAAACTAAATATTTTTAATATTTCCCTTAATTAGTGCGGACGGGAGGTGAAATTACCCTGTGAGTAATTTCAGGAATCCAGGGAATTTCATCCCTAATTTTTGAGCCCAAAGTCTCAAAAATCCCGTCATAGACTATAACAAGATTATTGTCTATGCTACCACTACGGCGGGAAATATTTGATAAAACTCGCTTCGCTCGTACTAGTTTTATCAAATATATAGTACTAGCAAACTGGTTCACTATAGAAATATTTAACCAACAAGTAAACTTGCTTTTAGACTTTAGGAGGTCTTATGAAATTATTAGAAGAGCGCATCCTTGAGGATGGGCATATCTTGGGGGACAACATCCTCAAGGTGGATTCCTTTTTAACTCACCAAGTTGACTTTAGCTTGATGCGAGAGATTGGCAAGGTATTTGCGGAAAAATTTTCTTCTGCTGGCATTACCAAGGTCGTGACCATTGAAGCATCAGGCATTGCCCCAGCCGTTTTTACAGCTGAAGCCTTAGATGTCCCCATGATTTTCGCCAAGAAAGCTAAAAACATCACCATGAACGAAGGCATCTTAACCGCCCAAGTCTACTCCTTTACCAAGCAAGTGACCAGTACTGTTTCTATCGCTGGAAAATTCCTCTCACCAGAGGACAAGGTCTTGATTATTGACGATTTCCTTGCTAATGGCCAAGCTGCCAAAGGCTTGATCCAAATCATCGAACAGGCTGGAGCAAAAGTTGAAGCGATTGGTATCGTGATTGAAAAATCTTTCCAAGATGGTCGTGATTTGCTTGAAAAAGCAGGGTATCCAGTCCTATCACTGGCTCGCTTGGATCGTTTCGAAAATGGTCAGGTCGTATTTAAGGAGGCAGATCTCTAATGCAAAAACAAGAAAAACATTCGCAAGCAGCCGTTCTTGGCTTGCAGCACTTACTAGCCATGTACTCAGGTTCTATCCTGGTTCCCATCATGATTGCGACAGCTCTTGGCTATTCAGCTGAGCAGTTGACCTACCTGATTTCTACAGATATCTTCATGTGTGGGGTGGCAACCTTCCTCCAACTCCAACTCAACAAATACTTTGGGATTGGACTACCAGTCGTTCTCGGGGTTGCCTTCCAATCCGTCGCTCCTTTGATTATGATTGGGCAAAGCCACGGTAGCGGTGCTATGTTTGGTGCCCTTATCGTTTCTGGGATTTATGTGGTTCTGATTTCAGGAATTTTTTCAAAAGTAGCCAATCTCTTCCCATCTATCGTAACGGGCTCTGTCATTACCACGATTGGTTTAACATTGATTCCTGTCGCTATTGGAAATATGGGAAATAACGTCCCAGAACCAACTGGTCAAAGTCTCTTGCTTGCAGCTATCACTGTTCTGATCATCCTCTTGATTAATATCTTTACCAAAGGATTTATCAAGTCTATCTCTATTTTGATTGGTCTGGTTGTTGGAACTGCCATTGCTGCTACCATGGGCTTGGTTGATTTCTCCCCTGTTGCAGCAGCACCGCTTGTCCATGTCCCAACTCCACTCTACTTTGGAATGCCAACCTTTGAAATCTCCTCTATTGTCATGATGTGTATCATCGCAACGGTGTCTATGGTTGAGTCTACTGGTGTTTACCTAGCCTTGTCTGATATCACAAAAGATCCAATCGACAGCACGCGCCTTCGCAACGGATACCGCGCAGAAGGTTTGGCCGTACTTCTCGGAGGAATCTTTAACACCTTCCCTTACACAGGATTTTCACAAAACGTTGGTTTGGTTAAATTATCTGGTATCAAGACCCGCCTGCCAATCTACTACGCTGCTGGTTTCCTAGTCCTCCTTGGACTCCTTCCTAAGTTTGGAGCCCTCGCCCAAATCATTCCAAGCCCTGTCCTTGGAGGGGCCATGCTGGTGATGTTTGGTTTTGTTTCCCTTCAAGGGATGCAAATCCTCGCCCGCGTTGACTTTGCTAACAATGAACACAACTTCCTTATCGCAGCTGTTTCAATCGCTGCAGGTGTCGGACTCAACAATAGTAATCTCTTTGTCAGCATGCCGACAGCCTTCCAAATGTTCTTCTCAAACGGAATCGTCGTAGCCAGCCTACTCGCCATTGTCCTCAATGCTGTATTAAATCATAAAAAGAAATAAAAAAAGAGGTGCGAGCCTCTTTTTTGTTTGACAAAATAAAAACATCTATCTACTCATATATGCTAGTATCATAGTCCTGAAAATCATCTGCATCAAGAACTATTTCACCATTCTTATACTTTTCTCTTACAATACGTTCAGCTTCATACTTATCTTCAGCTTCTATACTCACTAAACGGGTTAGAGTTTCAGTAATTTCTATTGTATACTTTTTCATCTTAAGTTTCTCTCCAATAACTCACTTATTAACAATAATCTATGTTTTGGGATTTCCAACCACTCTGGTAATTCATCTCCACATTCCCATCTATATTTTTTATTCAATAAAGAAAGTTGTTCCTCATTACCAAATTCCATATTCTCAGATAACCATCTCACACAATCAGGGTCTGATAACGTGTAGGCAATTAAACTTAAGTTTTCATAATTGCTCTCTGTTTCATAATTGGACCAGATAACTTTTAAGAAGTCATACACTTCTTCTGGTGCAACAAATTGTTTCCTTTTCATAATTTCCGATACTTTCCTCTACCTTTAAATTCTATTATTTCTTTGTCTCTTAATATTTGAAGCTGTTGACGAATTTTTTCTTTGATATGATTGTTCCTGACAAAGATACTTTTTAGATCGTCTTCAAAACGGTACATGTCTTCAAGAGTAAACTCTGAACCCTCTATCTTATCTATACAATTTAGAATTTCTATTGTCCAACCTCTTGATGAAAGGGAGTTTTTCCTTAGAAATAAACTTTGCTTAAATTCTTTTGTAACTTTTTCTGGATCCCTAACTTGTCCATTTTGCACAAGAAATATCCTCCCTTTGGAGGGTACTTGCGATAAATCAATGTTACAACCAATCCAACCAGCACGTCTTGCAGTCGGTGCAAGTGGTTTTCTTTGAATAATTGATTTCGGTGTAACAAACTGCTTTGGAAGAACAAGAAAATTATCCACCTCAAAATTTTTTGTGTAAGTTAAAAAAAAGAAATTAGGATTATTATCTGCCTGCACACGCTCCATCATCGTTGCATAAGCACCATCATTAATTATTGATGAAAAATTCCCTTTTTTACTTTTTAGTTCAAACTCCTCACTACAATGACTACAGAAAAAATCTGCTACAGGCCGATTATTTTCAAAATAATTTATAGGTTTTTCCCCACAATTAGGACAATAAGACTGACGATAAACCCAATCCTCCGTTAGAATACGAGCCTTTTGGCTATTACTTTTATAGTTTTCTACTAATTCTAAATTAAATTGTAATTCCATTCAAAACTTCCTCACTAATACAAGAATTCACTCTATATAAGTAATAAAAATCTACTATAACTAGTATACCATATTTACGTACCCATTACCCCTGTATTTCACTACTATCTTTTATATTTCCTTCTAACATATTTCATAAACTAAAATGAGTAGGCTATATTTGTCCTACTCATCTGTCTCTATATCCTAACCTGTCTGTCTTCAGACCGCTGGCCTGTGACAAACATGGTAAAGGTTGCCTTGCAGACATTTCTACCCTCTTGATTGGTAATATCCACATCCACGACACAGGTTGTGCGACCTTGATGGACACATTCTCCTTTAATGGTCAATACGTCGTCAAGTTTTCCTGCCTTGAGGTAGTTGATAGAGGATTGGAGCGTCACTCCATCAAGCCCTAGAGAGATGACTACCAAACCACTGATTTGGTCACAAAGGGTGAAGAGATAGCCACCATGGGCATTGCCATAGTAGTTGAGCGACGAGTCCACTACTTTGGTCGTCACCACAACGTGACCATCTCTCATTTGTTCAATTTCGTAATTTTCAAAGGCAGATATAGCGTCAAAATGAAAATCTTTCATCGTTTCCTCCTGATATTTCAAACGACACTATGATACTACTTTTTATAGGACTGTGCAAGGAGAAAGCTCCTAGTCTGGCAAAATTCCGACCTGTTCTACAAAGCGCATAAAGGCTGCTTGTCCTTGTTCCGTCTGCTTGTAAACCCCCGCGTCCTCAAGTACACGCGCAAAAATAGCACCCACAGAGTCCTTGACGATTTCAAGGGCTTTTTCTTTATCCGTTAGCTCTGGATGTTGGGCTTTGAGCTGATCTGCCCATTCCTGATGATAGTCGGTAACTATATCATCATCTCCTACAAGATAGCTTGCAACTTGCTCCACTTCCGCTTTCAATCGTGGCGGAAGAATAGCCAAGCCCATGACCTCAATCAAGCCGATATTTTCCTTCTTGATATGTTGGACATCCTTGTGGGGATGATAAATTCCATCAGGATGCTCTGGCGATGTCTGATTGTCCCGCAAGACCAAGTCCAACTCAAACTGTCCGTCACGTTTACGGGCAATCGGTGTAATGGTATGGTGTGGTGTTCCATTACTTTCTGCCAATACTTGCACACTTGGATCTGAATACTGTCGCCATTCCTGCAATATCTTATCAGCCAAGTTGATCAAATCCTCTTTAGAATCCGAGTTCAAACGTAGCACTGACATAGGCCACTTGACAATCCCAGCCTTGACCTGCTCAAAACCAGCAAATCGGAAAGTATTTTGCAAGGGAGCCAATTCCATAGGAAATACGTGACGGCCTCCCTGATAGTGGTCATGGGTTAGAATAGACCCCCCCACAATCGGAAGGTCGGCATTAGAGCCTGCAAAATAGCCTGGAAACTGTTCAACGATAGACAGCAGACGCTCAAAACTCTGACGACTAATGGTCATGGGACGGTGCTGACCGTCTAAGAAAATACAGTGCTCATTAAAATAAGCATAGGGCGAATACTGGAAGCCCCACTCCTGACCCGCCATTTCAAAACGGATAATGCGGTGGTTGCTACGAGCTGGATGGTTAACCCGACCATGATAGCCTTCGTTCTCTAGACAAAGCTGACACTGGGGATAATTGCTAGCTTGCACCAACTTGGCTGCCGCAATCTCTTTTGGATCCTTCTCAGGCTTAGAGAGATTGATGGTAATTTCAAGCTCTCCGTAACCAGATGGAACACGATAAGCGATATTTTTAGCAATGGCCTTGAGTTTGATGTAGTCATTTTTCTGACTGAGTTGGTAAAAATCCGCTATCGCTTGCTCAGGAGAGTGGGCATAGGTTGTCCAAAAGTCACGATTGACCTGACTTGGACAAGGGGTTACCAAGTCCATCAGTTCAGCACCGAGGATTTCACGCGCAGTCTGACTATCTTCAATCGTCTCTAATCGAACCGCTTCCTCAACCAACTGGTCTTTGAGGTCAATCACTTTATCTAGATCCGTCTCAACTTCCAAAACACCTTCGCCCACTCGTGCCAAGATACGATTGGTCAGGTAGATTCGATCCATTTCCTCAAATGAACTTTCAGCAATAACGTGTGTTACAAATTTATCTACTAAGGTCACTATAGAGCCTCCTTTTAACTAGTCAAGGACGCGAGTGCCACCTGCAACTTCAGCGATATAGAAGCTTGGAGCGTATCCAACTACTTCCTCGTAGTGTTTGCCTACAGCTTCCTTAAAGGCCTCAACAGTATCTTTTTGCACCAAGGCAATGGCACAGCCACCAAAACCTGCTCCTGTCATACGAGCACCAAGAACACCTTCTTGATCCCAAGCTGTGTGAACAAGTGTGTCCAATTCCAAACCAGTTACTTCATAGTCATGTTCTAGAGAGACGTGAGAAGCATTCATCAAGCGACCAAATGTTTCCAAATCACCTGCTTGAAGAGCTGCTTGAGCTTTAAGAGTACGTTGGTTTTCAAGCACAGCATGGCGAGCACGTTTCAAACGATTTTCATCTTTAATCAGATAGCTGTATTGGTCAAAGGCCCACTCATCCAATTCACCCAAGGTCTGAATATCCAAGGCAACTTGCAATTCTTCCACAGCTTTTTCACACTCAGCACGGCGTTCATTGTACTTAGAGTCCGCCAGTTCACGACGTTTGTTGGTGTTCATGATAACAACGACATTGTCCTTCAAATCAAGTGGCACCAAGTCATACTCTAGAGTGTTGGTATCTAGGTAAATAGCACGTTGGTCTGCCCCCATACCGATAGCAAACTGGTCCATGATACCAGAGTTGACTCCGATAAAGTTATTTTCTGTTTGTTTTCCGATTTTAACCAAATCCAAACGGTCTAGTTTTAGATCAAAGAGATACTCTGCCACGACCCCTGTCAAGAGTTCCAAGGATGCAGATGAGGACAAGCCTGCACCATTGGGGATATTTCCATAAACATAAAAATCAAACCCTTTGTCAATCACGTGTCCAGCTTCTTGCAAGAAATGAAGAACCCCTTTTGGATAGTTGGTCCAGCTGTGCTCTTTTTCAAACTTGAGGTCAGCAAGAGGCACTTCTATGATACCCTTGTCCTCAAAGTTGGCTGAGTAGAAACGCAAGACTTGGTCGTCACGCTTGCGAGCTGCCCCATAAGTTCCCAAGGAAATAGCAGCTGGAAAAACGTGCCCACCGTTGTAGTCCGTGTGTTCGCCAATCAGATTGATACGACCTGGTGAAAAGAAAGTTTGGTCTGCTTCTTGACCAAAAACGGCAAGAAAGTCTTTGCGAAGGGCTTCAGCAGTAAGATGTTGTGTCATATGAATTCTCCTTTGACTGTCCGTTAAGTCACCTTAACGTGTAATCGTTTTCTTCTATTGTATCCAAGGGATTTCCCAAGGTCAATCCTTTTTACTAAAATTTTACTAAACTATCAGTAAAAAGCAGAAAAATATGATATACTAACCTAAAAGGAGGAGGATTTATGGCTACCTTAAAAGACATCGCACAGCTAGCCTCTGTCTCTATTGCGACCGTATCTCGTGTCCTCAATCGCGACCAGAGCCTATCTGTCACAGAAGAAACCAGACACCGTATTTTAACCGTCGCGGAAGAGCTGGGCTATACTAAGCACCTCAAGACAGGCGAATCCCACAAACCAAAGCAAAAGATTGCCATTATCCAATGGGTCAGCGAACAAGGGGAGTTGGACGACCTCTACTACTACCAGATTCGTCTCGGTATTGAAAAAAGAGCCCAAGAGTTGGACTATG
>CAUSQY010000031.1:0-16123 GCA_963533645.1 uncultured Streptococcus sp.
GGTGGTGGACACTTGAACCACGCTCTTTTCTGGGAATTGATGACTCCTGAGAAAACAGCTCCATCAGCAGAACTTGCAGCAGCAATCGATGCAACATTTGGTTCATTTGAAGAATTCCAAGCAGCCTTCACTGCAGCAGCAACAACTCGTTTCGGTTCTGGATGGGCATGGTTGGTTGTCAACAAAGAAGGTAAACTTGAAGTGACTTCAACAGCAAACCAAGACACACCAATCTCAGAAGGCAAAAAACCAATCTTGGGCTTGGACGTTTGGGAACATGCTTACTACGTGAAATACCGCAACGTGCGTCCTGACTACATCAAAGCTTTCTTCTCAGTGATTAACTGGAACAAAGTAGACGAGCTATACGCAGCAGCTAAATAATAGAATATGGAGGGAAGAGTCAATCTTCTCTTTTTAAGGTTATAAAGCAGCAGTCTGACAGAATCGTCAGACTTTTTTCATTTAGAGGATATTCGTGCCAACTTGTAGAAAATATGGTAAAATAGAGTGTTAAGTAATCGTGGAAAAGGAAGACTATGCGTAAAGAAATTGCACCTGAATTATACAACTATAACAAGTTTCCTGGCCCAGAATTTCAGGTAAATGGGGATAAGGTTGAGACTGAAGGGATTGCTTTTACCTTGGTTGAAAATAACAAGGATGCCTTCAATGTTACAGTCTTTAATCAACGCTTTTCAGAAGTGTTGACCAAGTTTGATTATGTCGTGGGGGACTGGAGCAATGAACAGCTTCGCCTACGCGGTTTTTACAAAGACGATCGAACAGAGGAAAAAATTGAAAAAATCAGTCGCTTACAGGATTATCTTTTGGAGTACTGTAGTTATGGTTGTGCTTATTTTGTCCTAGAAAACCAAGCACCTAAGCGTGCGTCGTTTGACAAGAAAATGCGTAAAAAAGAGGAGGAGAATCTTCCTAGAAGAGGAAAGAAACCTTCGCAAAACAAGAGAAAACCAAATGCGGATAAGAGAAATAGACGTCGTCATAAGGACCAAAAGTCTCAGAAAGAGGACAAGGGACAGCGCCATTTTGTCATTCGTCAGAAATAGATAGAGAAATAAGGAGAAGAGATGAAACCGTCTATTTATAGTTTAACACGTCAAACCATGCAAGAATGGGTATTAGAACAAGGAGAAAAGAAATTCCGTGCAGATCAAATCTGGGAATGGCTCTACCGTAAACGTGTCCAGTCATTTGAAGAAATGACCAACCTTTCCAAGGATTTGATTGCCAAGCTCAATGAGCAGTTCGTGGTAAATCCATTGAAACAACGCATCGTACAAGAGTCGGCTGACGGTACTGTTAAGTATCTTTTCGAGTTGCCAGATGGCATGTTGATTGAGACAGTACTGATGCGTCAACACTATGGATTGTCAGTCTGTGTGACCACTCAGGTCGGCTGTAATATTGGTTGTACCTTCTGTGCATCAGGCTTGATTAAGAAGCAACGTGACCTTAATAACGGTGAGATTGTAGCGCAGATCATGCTGGTTCAGAAATACTTTGATGAGCGTGGTCAGGACGAGCGTGTCAGTCATATCGTAGTCATGGGAATTGGAGAACCATTTGATAACTACAACAATGTTTTGAATTTCGTCCGTACCATCAATGATGACAAGGGGATGGCTATCGGTGCTCGTCACATCACAGTTTCAACTTCAGGTTTGGCCCATAAAATTCGTGACTTTGCTAATGAAGGCGTGCAGGTCAATCTGGCTGTTTCCCTTCACGCACCCAATAATGAATTGCGCTCAAGCATCATGAAAATTAACCGTGCCTTTCCGATTGAAAAACTCTTTGCTGCTATTGAGTACTATATCGAAACAACCAATCGCCGTGTGACCTTTGAATACATCATGCTCAATGAAGTCAATGATGGTGTTGAACAAGCCTTGGAGTTGGCTGAGTTGCTCAAGAATATCAAGAAATTGTCTTATGTAAACTTGATTCCCTATAACCCAGTTAGTGAGCATGACCAATATAGCCGTAGTCCTAAAGAGCGCGTGATGGCCTTCTACGATACCCTCAAGAAAAAAGGGGTCAACTGTGTTGTCCGTCAAGAGCATGGTACAGATATTGATGCAGCTTGTGGACAATTACGCTCCAATACAATGAAACGTGACCGCCAGAAGGCAGTCGCAGCGGTAAATCCATAAAATGACTAAAAAAAGAGAATTAATCTTAAGATTGGGAGTGGCTATTTACAGTCTTTGCATTGTCTGTTTTTGTTTTACTCCCCAACCTCAACTTCCTACAGGAGTGGAAACTCCAGGTATTCAAACTTTTGGACGCCTGGTTTTTCTTTTAACTCCCTTAAACTCCTTTTGGAATCTGGGTGAAGTGACTAGTTTGGGACAAGTCCTTTGGATCTTTTTGCAGAACATTTTAAATGTCTTCTTGCTTTTCCCGCTAGTCTTTCAACTGATCTATCTCTGTCCAAATTTACGACAAACGAAAAAAATCATCCTTCTCAGTTTTCTACTGAGTCTAGGAATTGAGTGCACGCAACTAGTTTTAGATTTTTTATTCGACTTTAATCGGGTCTTTGAGATTGATGATTTGTGGACCAATACCCTGGGAGGCTATTTGGCTTGGCTCCTCTATAAAGGACTGCATAAAAACAAGATAAGGAATTAGAATGAGTATTTTAGAAGTTAAAAATTTGAGTCACGGTTTTGGTGACCGTGCAATTTTTGAAGATGTGTCCTTCCGTCTCCTCAAGGGAGAACATATCGGTTTAGTCGGTGCCAATGGTGAAGGAAAATCAACCTTTATGAGCATCGTGACTGGTAAAATGCTGCCAGATGAAGGAAAGGTGGAGTGGTCTAAGTATGTGACTGCTGGCTATCTAGATCAGCACGCTGTACTAAAAGAAGGCCAAACCGTGCGTGATGTTTTGCGTACAGCCTTTGATGAGCTTTTTAAAGCAGAAGCTCGTATCAATGACCTCTACATGGAAATGGCAGAAGAAGGAGCAGATATCGATGCGCTGATGGAAGAAGTTGGCGAGCTCCAAGACCGTTTGGAGAGTCGTGATTTTTATACTTTAGATGCCAAGATCGATGAAGTAGCGCGTGCTCTCGGTGTCATGGACTATGGTATGGATACAGACGTAACAGCCTTGTCAGGTGGACAAAGAACAAAGGTGCTTTTAGCCAAACTCCTCCTTGAAAAGCCAGATATCTTGCTCTTGGACGAGCCAACCAACTACTTGGATGCCGAACACATTGACTGGCTCAAACGCTATCTCCAAAACTATGAGAATGCCTTTGTCCTTATTTCGCATGATATTCCTTTCCTGAATGATGTTATCAATATCGTCTACCATGTGGAAAATCAACAGCTGACCCGTTACTCTGGAGACTACTACCAGTTCCAAGAAGTCTATGCTATGAAGAAATCTCAGCTGGAGGCAGCCTACGAACGCCAACAGAAAGAGATTGCGGACCTTAAGGACTTTGTTGCGCGAAATAAAGCGCGTGTTGCAACACGAAACATGGCCATGTCCCGTCAGAAGAAATTGGATAAGATGGACATTATCGAACTTCAAAGCGAGAAACCAAAACCATCCTTTGATTTCAAACCAGCTCGTACACCTGGGCGCTTTATCTTCCAAGCCAAGGACTTGCAGATTGGTTATGACCGTCCACTTACCAAACCCTTAAACCTCACCTTTGAACGCAATCAAAAGGTTGCCATTATCGGGGCAAATGGGATCGGGAAAACAACTCTCTTGAAGTCTCTCTTGGGGATTATTCCACCAATCGATGGAGAAGTTGAACGTGGCGACTACCTTGAACTTGGTTACTTTGAACAAGAGGTGGAAGGTGGCAATCGCCAAACCCCTCTTGAAGCTGTCTGGAATGCCTTTCCTGCACTCAATCAGGCAGAAGTTCGTGCAGCCCTTGCTCGTTGTGGTTTGACAACAAAGCATATCGAAAGCCAAATTCAGGTCTTATCAGGTGGTGAACAAGCCAAGGTGCGTTTCTGTCTCTTGATGAATCGTGAAAACAACGTCTTAGTGCTGGACGAGCCGACCAACCACTTGGATGTAGATGCCAAGGATGAACTCAAACGGGCGCTTAAAGAATACAAAGGAAGCATTCTAATGGTTTGCCACGAACCAGACTTCTATGAAGGCTGGATGGACCAAATCTGGGATTTTAATAAACTAACTTAAAAGCACTAAAAAGGCCAAGTCGAAATGACTTGGCTTTTTTGACTAGTAATTTAAATAGCTTTCAACTTCAGATTTCTCAATTTCTTTACCGTAGTGGCAAATCGGACAAGAAACGAAGTAACTTTTACCATAAGGGAAAAGTGGAATCCAGTAGAGGGTGAACTTGCGTCCAGTTTCTACAATCTCCCAAGTGTCAACATTGTTACAGTGACCACATTCGATCGCAGTTTGCGTATGTCCCAAATCTTTCTGATAACCTTTAGAACCCCAAAATAGAATCATATCATCGTCTCCTTATCTGTTGATGGCTTATTTCTTGCTGAAGTCGTAGTCCTTGACCACTTCGATACTATCAATGGTGATAGCAGTAGTTGGTTTGTCTTTCTCATCTTTTTCAGTTTTGGCAATCTTGTCAACAACGTCCATGCCATCGATGACTTGACCAAAGACAGGGTGTTTGCCGTCTAGACTTGGATTTCCACCTTCTTTATAGGCTTCGATGATTTTCTTTGGATACTTGCTGGTCGGGAGTTTAGCTGAAATATCTGTTGAGTTTTGGTTGATGAAGAACTGGCTACCGTTGGTGTTTGGTTGACCAGTGTTAGCCATAGCAAGGGCTCCTCGGATATTGTATAGGTAAGGAGAGATTTCATTTTTGAAACCAGTTCCTTTGTCCTTCGTTTTATCCTTATCATGCCAGATAGATTGGCCCCCTGTACCATCTCCCTTAGGATCTCCAGTTTGGACCATAAAGCCATCGATGACACGGTGGAAGGTGATGCCGTTATAGTAGCCTTCCTTAGCGTGAGTAAGGAAGTTTTCAACTGCAAGAGGTGCTAGTTTTGGAAAGAGTTTGATGCGGATATCGCCTTGATTTGTGTGTAAAATAACCTCGGCTTCATCTTCAGCAACTTCCTTAGAAAGTTGAGGGAAGTTGGCATTTTCATTGGTCAAAGCGTCATTCAAATCTTTGGCAGCCTGAGCAGCTGCTTTTGAGCTTTCTTCAGCTGAGATACTGGAGTCGACATACTCATCACCACGGAGACCACGTTGGATACTAGTACATCCAGCAAGGGCTACAGTTGATAGTAAAAGAAGGGTTGCTAGTTTTTTCATTGTTAACCTCTCAAAAATTCATTTCTACCATTGTACCTTAAAAGGAGTTTGATTTCAAATGTAAAAGATTTTACTAAAAATTTCTAGTAGTAAAAAAAATTAAAACTCTGTCAAGTTTTTTTCTTGACACCTGTCAGAAATCTGCTATAATAGAACATGTGCTAAATAGCTCAGCTATTTCACCGAAATAAAAAATAAGAAAAGAGACTTTAAAAATGGCAGTTAAAATCCGTTTGACTCGTATGGGTTCTAAGAAAAAACCTTTCTACCGTATCAACGTAGCAGATTCACGTTCACCACGTGACGGACGTTTCATCGAAACAGTTGGAACTTACAACCCACTTGTTGCTGAAAACCAAGTAACTTTGAAAGAAGACCGCGTTCTTGCATGGTTGGCTGATGGAGCTCAACCTTCAGATACAGTTCGCAACATCCTTTCAAAAGAAGGCGTATTGAAAAAATTCCACGATTCTAAATTCTCAAAATAAGTTTAAAGTAGGTTGACAGATGGATACGATTGAAAATCTCATTATTGCGATTGTGAAACCTTTGATTTCACAACCAGATGCCTTAACTATCAAGATTGAAGATACACCAGAGTTTTTGGAATATCATTTGGATCTTGATCAAAGCGATGTGGGTCGTGTAATCGGTCGTAAGGGTCGCACTATTTCTGCGATAAGAACGATTGTCTACTCTGTCCCAACTGAAGACAAAAAAGTAAGAATCGTTATCGATGAAAAATAAAAAAAGCGGGACAGATGTCTCGTTTTTTTGTGGAGGAGAAGATGAAGGATTTAACGTTTAGACAATTACAAGCTTACTTACTCGAACATTACCAGCAATCTCGAACCGAGGAAGGCCTCTTTATCAAGCTAGTGGAGGAAGTCGGAGAGGTAGCAGAGGTCTTGAATGGGCGCTCTGGTCGAAAAGAGGGTGTCCAGGACTCAAATGAGGAACTAGCCAAAGAACTGGCAGATATTATTCACTACACTGTCGCAATTGCGGCCATCAATCATATTGACCTAACTAAAAGTATCTTTGACAAAGATAAGAAGGCTGCCATTAAGTACCAGCATGAACGAGATTTGGAAGGATTTTTGGAAAACCTCCAAGAGAACCAGGAGTAATCTCTTTTCACTAATATGAAAGGTGTCTCCTAGCTTATGCTAGCTAGTAAGAAAGAATGAGAAAGCAATGAGACAAGAGGATTATGCATGGAATGAGTTTGAACGAACTGCCTATAAGACTAAAATGAATCACCTACCTAGTCCTTACAAAGTTGCCATTTGGGACGACTCTGAGAAAAGATTGGAACTAGAACAAATACTGGATAGACTTCCTCAGAAAGAACTAGCTTGATGGGCATTAGAGAACTCGCGAGATTTCTTATCTTTAATTGATATCGGTGATGAAGGTGAGAAAAATAAAATAATTCGGCAAGCTTATGAGGCTTTTGATGCACGATTGAGAAATGAGCTCTCACCTCATGAGTTGAGAAAAGCAGGTTTCGCAGCAAACCTCCTCTCTAAAAATGCCCAAAATCAAATCGCTAAGTACGCAGCCAGAGTCTTTGTACAAGCTATTTCAACAGCCCATATGAGAGGACACGCTATCGTTTCCGCAGATTATGCTATCAAAGTAAGGAATCTCCAAGATGCAGACAAGTTAGAACTTGTAAGACAAGAACGAGAAAAGCAGATCAGACTGGCTGAATCCTTTTTAGCTAATGTAATAGATAAACGGTGAAAGAAGGCATAAAATACCAATCCTAGAAATAGCATCTAGGATTTTACTATGCTAAAATGGATAGACAGTCTCAAAGAATTCTAGTCCATCAATCTTGAGAATAGCTATTTTTAAAGGGAGTAACATTCTATGAACGAGAAAACCAAAGCTTACCTAGCAGCCTTATCCTTTTCAGCAATCATTGGATTTTCTTTTTTATTTACAAAGATTGCTTTAGGTTATACCAGTCCGCTCACCAACTTAGCGCATCGCTATACAATCGCAGCTTTAGCATTGGTCTTCCTTCATCAAACTAAACTTATCAAAGTGAGTTTAAGTAGAAAAGATATTCTTTCTATTCTTCCTATGAGTCTTTTCTATCCACTCTTCTTTTTTATTTTCCAATCCTTTGCTCTACAGTATATATCGTCTTCTGAAGCTGGAATTTTACAGGCACTTGTCCCGATTTTTACTCTCCTTTTAGCATCAGTCTTTCTCAAGGAAAAGACAAGCTTGCTACAAAAGTTCTTTTTAATTTTATCCGTAGTAGGAGTAGTTTTCATCTTCCTTAGCAAAGGAGCGAATTTTAGCACGGAAACTGCTAGTTTTGGCTTTCTCTTGATGTTGGGATCTGTTCTTGCCAATGCGATAAACAATATTCTCAGCAAGGCTAAAGGAGGTCGCTATCGGGCCATGGATATGACAGCTGTTGTGATATTTGTTGGCTTCGTCACCTTTAATACGCTGAGTCTGACCTCGCACTATCTAGAGGGGAACATATTAGCTTACTTTGCGCCACTTGGACAGGTACCCTATCTGCTTTCCATCCTCTATTTGGGAATACTAGCCTCTATAGTTACTGGTAGTCTCTCTATCTATGCTATTGTTCGACTTGGAGCATCAACCGTCAGTGTCTTTGGTAATCTTGGAACAGTTTTGACCATTCTAGCCGGAGCCCTTATCCTCCATGAACCAATTTATAGTTACCATGTGATCGGAGCAACTTTGATTATTGCTGGAATTTTAGGCATGAATCTGATGAGAAAAAAGTAAAGATTGCGTAGCAGTCTTTTTCTTTATCCAAATGATGCAGAAAATTCAAAATTTTTAATGAAACTAAGTTTAGAAAACCATGATTTTAATATAGCATGATAAAATAGATAAAAAGAATGATATCAGGATAAAGAGGAGAGAGTGTAGAAATGAAGCCAAATGATATTGCTGAAGCTATTGCTTTTTATAACAGAGAACCCGAGGTGTTGGAACGTCACCTTATACCAGTATTAGATTGTGATTTGGTTGTTTATCATCGCCCTGGAAGCTCAAGTAAAGGACACATTATTTTTTATCATGGAGCTTGTGGCCGTAGTCAGATGTGGGCCCACCAGTATGATGCCTTTGAAGGATTTGACCTCTACTTTGTCAATGTTAGAGGACAGGGTGAATCACCTATGAAAGTTGGTCTACCCGACTTAGAAGGTGCTGTTCAAGATGTAGATGCTATTTTGTCCTATTTCCAGCTAGATAAGGTGATATTGGTTGGTCATTCTTGGGGAGGAAATCCACTTCAAGAGTACACCTATCGCCATCCAGAAAGAGTCCTAGCCTTGGTCATGGTAGATAGTTGGGGACAGCATCGTTACCTATCAGAGAAAGAAAGAGGTCGAATCAAATATAGTTCTCTTATGTATAAAACGATTCCTTGGAAGGTGGTTGCTGATAAAAACTCAAAAATGTGTAGTGATAATCCTATCACAAGAGAATTGGTCAAGACGGCCATTATAGAAACTGGGCGAGATGTTTTCTTGAACCTTGGAATCACAGGTTTCTTGGAAGTCCATGAGATAGAAGGATATAAAGGAAATCCTCCCATGCTATTAGTAAGAGGCGAAAACGATTTTCCCAAACACCTAAAAATAATCTATGATGGGATCATTGCTCTAAATCCCAATGCGCGTCAAGTAACGATTTCAGATAGCAAACACCAACCGATGAATGACCATCCTCAAGAGTTTAATCAGATAGTTGGTGAATTTTTTGAAGAGGTAGTAGACTTGTAAGGTAGGACCTATCCAACTTGTGAAAATCCCTGGAACGTGATAAAATAAAGGATAGAAATAGATACAGGAGACAAGATGAACTACTTTAATGTTGGGAAAATCGTCAATACGCAGGGGCTACAGGGTGAGATGCGAGTCTTGTCTGTGACGGATTTTGCTGAGGAACGCTTTAAAAAAGGGGCAGAACTGGCTTTATTTGATGAAAAAGATCAGTTTGTCCAAAAAGTGACCATCGCTAGCCACCGTAAGCATAAGAATTTTGACATTATCAAATTCAAAGACATGTACCATATCAATGCGATTGAGAAGTACAAGGGTTATAGCCTCAAGGTTGCTGAAGAAGATTTGAACGATTTAGACGATGGAGAATTCTACTATCACGAGATTATCGGTTTGGAAGTTTACGAGGGAGAGAACTTGATTGGAACTATCAAGGAAATCCTACAACCAGGTGCCAATGATGTCTGGGTGGTCAAGCGAAAAGGCAAGCGAGATTTGCTTTTACCTTACATTCCGCCAGTAGTTCTCAATGTTGATATTCCAAACAAGCGGGTCGAAGTGGAAATCTTAGAAGGGTTAGACGATGAAGATTGATATTTTAACCCTCTTTCCAGAGATGTTTTCTCCACTGGAGCACTCAATCGTTGGAAAGGCTCGAGAAAAAGGGCTCTTGGATATCCAGTACCATAATTTCAGAGAATACGCTGAAAAGGCCCGTCATGTTGACGATGAGCCATACGGAGGCGGTCAGGGGATGTTGCTCCGTGCCCAACCTATTTTCGATGCCTTTGACGCCATTGAAAAGAAAAATCCCCGTGTCATTCTTCTTGATCCTGCTGGGAAACAGTTCGATCAGGCTTATGCTGAAGATTTGGCTCAAGAAGAGGAACTGATCTTTATCTGTGGTCACTATGAAGGGTATGACGAGCGCATCAAGACCTTGGTAACCGATGAAATTTCCCTAGGAGACTATGTTTTGACTGGAGGAGAATTGGCGGCCATGACCATGATTGATGCGACCGTGCGCTTGATACCAGAAGTGATTGGTAAGGAGTCTAGTCACCAGGATGATAGCTTTTCTTCAGGTCTTCTCGAATATCCTCAGTATACACGCCCTTATGACTATCGTGGCATGGTGGTTCCAGATGTCCTCATGAGTGGACACCATGAAAAAATTCGCCAGTGGCGACTGTATGAGAGTCTAAAGAAGACCTACGAGCGCAGACCTGACCTGCTAGAAAACTATCAACTAACAGCCGAAGAAGAAAAGATGTTGGCTGAAATCAAAGAAAACAAAGAATAAAGGAGAACCTTATGCAAGTAATCAAACGTAATGGAGAAATTGCTGAATTTGATCCAGATAAAATTTACCAAGCTGTCCTAAAAGCAGCTCAAACAGTTTATGTTTTGACCGATGACTTACGTCAAAACTTAGCTCAAGTTACTAAGAAAGTCGTTTTGGACTTGGAAGAAGCAAAAGTGGAACGTGCCACTATCAGCATGATCCAGTCAATGGTTGAGCATCGCTTACTTGGAGCTGGCTACATTACTATTGCAGAACACTATATCTCTTATCGCTTGCAACGCGATTTGGAGAGAAGTGGTTATGGCGACCATATCGCCGTTCATCTTCATTTTGAACAAATCCGTTAAGAAAAAGAGTGGGATGCAAAGAACATCTCACTCTTTCTTAAATAGACTTTTCTGAGCTTTTTGTACGGTTGAGGGAACAAAACGAAGTCGTTTAATATCACTGATACGAATGATTCGAGTTACGTTTTTTGAAAAATTTTTGACGATAATTTGTTGGCGAATAGCATCGTGTTTAACAATATCACCCGTAAAACTTGTCTCAGCAAGTATCACATGAACAGCCGTCTTTTTCTGGATGGCTTGTTCAATCATAGCAGTGAGGGAGTTTTCCTCGATTTGAGGATGATCATCATTCCCATTGAGAAAACCATTTAGTTTATCTAGAACTAGTTTGAATGTCTGTCTCATAGAATTCTCCCTTCTTATATATCCACATTATATAAAATTTTCCTAAAAACCACAAGATTTTTACGAATAGACTAGTGAAAGCATACCACATAAAGGAGTTAAAATGGCAGAATTTACATTTGAAATCGAAGAACACTTACTGACATTGTCTGAAAATGACAAAGGATGGACAAAAGAACTAAATCGCGTTAGCTTTAATGGAGCACCAGCAAAGTTTGATATTCGAACTTGGAGCCCCGACCATACCAAAATGGGCAAAGGAATCACGCTTTCCAATGAAGAATTTCAGGTAATGGTCGATGCCTTTAAAGGTGGACAATAAAAAGAATCTTGAGTGCAACTCAAGATTCTTTTTTTAGGACACAATATAGTCACAGAGAGAAGTCTTAGCCAATTGAATAAAAGTCTCTCTATACTCTTCAGGTGGTATTGGATTATCTTTACGAATCCAGACTTCGATGAAAGAGATTGCCATGGTCGTAATGATATAAACGATGTCTTCTTTACTAAAATTATATTTCAGTTGGTAATTGACATTCTTTAGTACCCACTCAGAGTACGTTCCGCGCAGAAACTCCTTCCAACATGGGTCGACTTGTGTGGTATACAAGGTGTTAACAATTTCTTTTTTTTCGTATATGAGCGGAAGTATATAGTCTGCTAAAAAGGTAACAGGATCTCCATCATTGTTAGGGCAGTACTTATTAAAGACGTTAAAAATGTGCTGATTGGTCTCTTCGTGAATGTACTCAATAATATCTTCAAAGTTGTTAAAATGCTTTTGATAAATCGCTTGTCGTGAAATACCAGCTTCAGCAGCAATTTCAGTCATTGTAAAGGAACTACGTTGAGGATTTTTCTTAGCTAGTGTGATGAGAGAACCAATGATTAGCTCACGAGTATTCTTTGCCATAGAATTACCTTTCTATTTATAATTATTTATAATTATTTTTGTATTAAAAGAAATCAAAATGTTCAAGTTAATATAAATAATCAATGAACATTAAATTTACTGAATCTTTTAGGTAGCTCTATTGTATCACAAATAATTTATTAAATATAGTTCTATCAGTAAAAATGCGTTTTCTGAAAATATACAGTTATTAACCTTTCAAAATCAATGGAAGCTTATTTGGGTTGAATCAATCAGAATACTTTTCTACTTTTTATATCGTGAAAAGCTGTAATTTGAAGGATAAAACGATTAATATTCATACCGGTATAAGAATAGTCAAGTAGCTAAATAGTGTATAGTTGATTCTTAGAAAGGAAATAGTCCAGATCAATTGTTCTGGACTATTCTTTTATCTTGAAAAATATGGAAGGCTTTTCAATCGTTCTAGTAGGGGACGACCAATGAAACTAATGGCAATGATCTTACCAAGGTCAGGGAGGATAAAGGGAAGGACACCTACTGCAAGCGCCTTATCAAATGGCATCCCAGCAAGGAAGTGGAGGCTGAGAATACCTCCGACAAAGACGAGGGAGTCACCCAAGAGGTTAGCCAGGAAAATGCGAATGTAGCCACTATTTTGATGAATGAGATAAGATGTAAGTCCAGCATAGACAAGGTCGAACCAAAGATAGCCTGCACTTGGACCGACTAAAACGTGAAATCCAGCTCCTCCCCCTGCAAAAACAGGTAAACCAATGGAACCAAGCAGGAGATAGAGAGCTACAGATAGAACAGCTTCTCTGGGTCTAAAAACAGTAGCAATCAGACCGATTGCAAAGTTTTGCAAAGTAAAGGGTACAGGACCGATAGGGAGACTGATTTGTGCCAATACGGCAATGAGAGCAGCACCGATAGCAGGGATAGCATAGATATGAGCTTTTTTCAAAACTGTTAACCTCTTTTCAAAATTATAGTAACTATTATACTAATTCAGAAAGAAAAGTCAACCTATTCTTTTAACTAAGGTAACAATTTTTGTAACAGCCGATTTTGCATGTAAAAAGAGACCTCAAGAGGTCTCTTGTGATAATTAGCGCATGGTTACAAATTCTTCTGAGGCAGTTGGGTGGATAGCTACTGTAGCATCAAAGTCTGCCTTGGTAGCTCCCATCTTGATGGCAACAGCGAATCCTTGAATCATCTCATCCACTCCGTAACCAAGTCCGTGAAGACCAACAACTTTTTCGTCAGCACCGGCAGTGATAAGTTTGAAGCGCGATTCTTGACGATGGTTTGTAACGGCTGAGTACATAGATGCAAAGCTTGACTTGTAGACTTTGATGTTATCTTGGCCGTATTCTTTGATAGCTTGATCTTCAGTTAAACCGACTGTTCCGATTGCTGGGTGGGAGAAGACAACAGTAGGGATAGTTCTGTAATCCATCTTGGCATTTGTTTTTCCGTTGAAAAGGCGTTCAGATAGGGTACGTCCAGCCTTGATGGCTACTGGGGTTAGTTCCTTCTCACCAGTAACGTCTCCAAGGGCATAGATACCATCTACAACTGTATTTTGATACTCATCCACTTGGATAAATCCACGTTGGTTGAGTGTAACTCCAGCCTTTTCTAACTCCAATCCGTCTACATTTGGACGGCGACCGGTAGCCCAGATAACTTGGCTGGCAGTGTGACTAGAACCGTCTTCGAAATGAATGGTAATACCTTGCTCCGTTTCTTCGAGCTTGACGGGTACCTTGTGTGTGTGCAAAGGTAGACCTGTTTTTTCCATTTCATTGACAAGTCCTTCAACGATGTAGCTGTCAAAAGTGCGCAAGGGACGATCACGACGGACAAACAAATCCGTTTTTACTCCTAATGCGTGGAGAACACCAGCTAATTCAACGGCGATATAGCCAGCTCCAAGAATCGCAACGGATTCAGGAAGTTGCTCCCAAGCAAAGACATCGTCTGAGCTACCACCGAGTTCAGCTCCAGGAATGGTTGGAATGCTTGGACGAGCGCCAGTCGCAATCACGATATGCTTGGCACGAATCAATTCACCATTAACACTGACGGTGTTGGAATCAACAAAATGAGCACGCCCCTCAATCAAATCAACCCCGTTGCGTTTGAAACTTCCATCATAAGATGAGCGAGCGCGATCGATGTAGGCTTCACGGTTTTGACGAAGTTTTGCGAAATCAAATTGAACATCTGAACTCGTAAACCCATAGTCAGGACCGTAGTGGTGGAAGCTTTCAGCGATTTGCGCTCCATACCACATGATTTTCTTAGGAACACAGCCGACATTGACGCAGGTTCCACCCAATTTTTTCTCTTCGATAACAGCTGCTTTGGCTCCGTGTTCACCAGCGCGGTTCATAGTGGCAATGCCGCCGCTTCCTCCACCGATGGCGATGATATCATATTCTCTCATAGAAAACTCCTTATAGCTTTGATAGTCATATTCTATCGTTTTTATTTTTTGAATGCAAAAATCTGCTACGATAAAAAAATTATAAAAAGGCTTGCCAAATTCAAAAAGATATTGTATTATATATCTAGAACAATAACCCAATAAACGAATACCGAACGAAATAATGATCCTGAATTGTCATTGTTTCCATCTGAACTGTTATTGTTTGGGCTTGGTGTTTCTGATATAATGGTTTTTGTAAGGCAAAAGAATAAAGGAGCTTGAAAATGAAAAGAAATAAAAAGGCAAAAAAATGGCAATTATACACAGCGATTGGTGTTGCCAGTGCTATTGTTATCGGTGCTGCGGGTATTTTAATTTTTAGACAACCTTCCCAGTCAGCAGTCAAGGATGAAACCTCTCATATCGTTACTGCTAAGGAAGGTTCCGTTGCTTCATCGGTTCTCTTGTCAGGTACGGTTACAGCAAAAAATGAACAATACGTTTATTTTGATGCTAGTAAGGGAGATTTAGATGAAATTCTTGTTTCGGTTGGGGACAAGGTCGAAGAAGGGCAAGCTTTGGTCAAATACAGCAGTGCAGATGCTCAAGCTGCCTATGATGCAGCAGAACGTGTAGTTGCAAAGGCAGACCGTCATATCGAGGAGTTAAACAAAGCTCGTGAAAATGCATCAGCTGCACCAGCTTCCCCACAGGTTCCAACAGAAGCTGGACTCCCAGAACAAGCACAAGCAACGACTTCTTCAGTATCTTCTATTGATTCTCAAATCAGTGATGCCAAGGATAATCGTGCAGATGCTGTGGCTCAGCTCAACAAGGCTCAGGCTCAGCTAGATGCTGCAACTGTCCTCAGTACACTAGAAGGGACTGTAGTTGAAGTTAATCGTAATGTTTCCAAATCGCCAACAGGTAATAGCCAAGTGGTAGTACATGTCGTAAGTAATGAAAACTTGCAGGTCAAAGGGGAGTTGTCTGAATACAACCTTGCTAATCTTTCTGTTGGACAAGAAGTTACCTTTACTTCGAAGGTTTATCAAGATAAGAGCTGGACAGGTAAAATCAGCTATATTTCTGATTATCCTAAAAACAACGGAGAAGCAGCAAATGCTGCACTTGGAGGGAATACTGGATCTAAGTACCCTTATACTGTTGATGTGACCAGCGATATCGGTGAGTTGAAACAAGGCTTCTCTGTCAGTGTGGAAGTCAAAAACAAGAGTAAAGCCATCCTTGTTCCTTTGACAAGTGTTGTTACCGAAAATGACAAAAACTATGTCTGGCTTTTAGACGACCAGAAAAAAGCTAAAAAGGTAGAAGTTACTTTGGGGAATGCGGATGCAGACAACCAAGAAATTACTTCAGGTTTGACAGACGGTGCCAAGGTCATCAGTAATCCAACATCTTCCTTGGAAGAAGGAAAAGAGGTGAAGGCTGATGAAGAAACTAATTAGTCTCAAAAATATCTGCAGGAGTTATCGAAATGGTGACCAAGAACTGCAGGTCCTAAAAAATATTAACTTAGAAGTTCAAGAAGGTGAGTTTGTCGCCATTATGGGACCGTCTGGTTCTGGTAAGTCCACTTTGATGAATACCATCGGAATGTTGGATACACCAACCAGTGGAGAGTACAACCTTGAAGGGCAAGAAGTTGCAGGTCTTGGAGAGAAACAACTGGCCAAGGTCCG
>CAUSQY010000032.1:0-15248 GCA_963533645.1 uncultured Streptococcus sp.
CAATCGTTTAGTTTATTATAAAGAGAGAAAAGCTATTCATGAGAGATTTATTATCGAAAAAAAGTCACAGACAATTAGAATTACTAGAATTACTGTTTGAAAACAAACGCTGGTTTCATATTTCAGAACTGGCAGAATTATTGCACTGTACAGAACGTTCTGTAAAGAATGACTTGTCCCATGTCAGGTCTTCCTTTCCTGACTTGATATTTCATTCCTCAACAAACGGCATCCGTATCATTAACACCGATGATAGTGATATTGAGATGGTCTATCATCATTTTTTTAAGCATTCAACCCACTTTTCAATTTTAGAATTTATCTTCTTTAATGAAGGATGTGATACTGATAGTATTTGCAAAGAGTTTTATATCAGTTCTTCCTCTCTTTACCGTATCATCAGTCATATTAATAAAATTATTAAGAAACAATATCGTTTTGAAATTAGCCTCAATCCAGTTCGAATCGCTGGAAATGAGATCGATATCCGTTACTTTTTTGCCCAGTATTTTTCAGAGAAATATTATTTCCTTGAATGGCCTTTTGAAGATTTTTCTGTAGAACCTTTGTGTAAGCTGTTGGCACTGGTCTATAAAGAAACTGAATTTCCAGTCAATTTCGCCACTCAACGAATGTTAAAGTTACTCCTCGTAACAAATTTATACCGAATAAAGTTTGGTCATTTCATGGAAGTTGAGAAAAATTCTTTTAACAATCAATTGTTGGAGTCTTTCATGCAGGCAGAAGAAATCGAAGAGATTGTAGCCAGCTTTGATTCTGAATATCATATCTCTCTGAATAAAGAAGTGATAGGTCAACTGTTTGTATCCTATTTTCAAAAAATGTTTTTCATAGATGAAGAAGTATTTCTGAACCATGCAAAAACAGACAGCTATGTAAAAAAATCGTATCAGTTATTGGGCGATCTAGTAGATCAGGTATCAAGAGAGTATAATCTCCAAGTAGACAATAAGGACAATCTGATTTGGCATCTGCATAATACAGCACATCTGCATCGCCAGGAATTATCGACAGAGTTTATCCTATTTGATCAAAAAGGCAATACAATCAAGAACTTTCAAAATATTTTCCCTCGCTTTGTTTCAGAGGTGAAGGAAGGGATTGAACATTATCTAGAGGCTTTGGATATGGATCGTAGTTCAATGAAGGTCAATCATTTGTCCTATACTTTTATCACTCATAGCAAACACTTAGTGCTAAATCTTTTACAAAATCAACCTAAATTAAAGGTTTTGGTCATGAGTAATTTTGATCAGTATCATGCAAAATCAGTAGCTGAGACACTTTCTTACTATTGCAGTAACAATTTTGAGCTGGAGGTTTGGGGTGAATTGGAGTTATCACTTGATGCTCTAAAAGAATCACCTTATGACATCATTATTTCTAATTTTATTATTCCGCCGATTGAAAATAAGAGACTGATCTATTCTAATAATGTCAATACAGTCGCTCTCATCTCTTTGCTTAACGCAATGATGTTTATTCGATTAGACGAGTAACCCAAAATAACAAAAAACGCTAGATAGCGTTTTTTCTTATAAGAAAATAATTTCATCTATATTAGACTCAGAATATCCTAAGAAACTAAGCAAAAAAGCCTTGGTTATCAAGGCTTTTCCTGTTGTATTTAGATGCCCCCTGCAAGCATTTTTAAGAAATCTTCATCTTGAAACTAACCAAAAATGTTGAAATATAAACGATTTTTGGAAGATACTTGGAATAATTTTGAATGTGATTATTTCAAAACGTGGCAAAAGTGGGGCAAATTATTTAGGATATAGAAAATAGATAAGTTTTGATATCATCTTTTTCTTGATAGTCGAGTCATAATAAAGTTAAGATATTGTGGACTTATTTTGAAACAACTCAATTTTATCATTGCAGTAAGTGATTAAATTTTTTGCTTTTTCAAAATGATATCCTTTTTCGGATACAAACTTTACTTTCTTCTCATCAAAATAATAGCCTGTCAAACCAGTGACTTCTTCTGATAAGGTGAGGTAGTAGCCTGTTTTAATTCCCTCGTCTAAATTCTTAGAGAGTGACTTCATCAAGCGGCCAAAGAGAGACTTTTTCGTTTTTTCATCACTGGAATCGTTCCCCAAATTGGTTGAAATCAAACCTGGATGGTAAGAATTGATGGTGATGTTTGAACCTCTTAAGAAGAACTCTCTGGCTAGATAGCGTGTCATCCAAATAGTGTAAAGTTTAGAATTATTATAGGCCAATCCGAGATTATAATTGTTCTCAAATCCAAAGTCTAAATCCTTGACCTTGGCAAAATGATGCATATAGGAGGAGGTATTAATGATACGACCGTCAGGCGCTTTTTCTAACAAGGGGCTTAGCTCAATTGTTAACATATAGGGAATGAGAACGGATAACATAAAAGTCAATTCGACATTTTCAGTACTCACTTTTCGTTCTTTTCCTCCATAAAGTCCTGCATTATTAAACAAGACATCGATACTTTGAAAGTCTCGCTTGATTTCTTCCACAAATCGATAAACATCGTCTAATTTTGAAAAATCCGCAAGGTAGCTAGAAACTCTGCCTCTCAAGGAAACTGCTCGAACCTCTTGAAGAGCCAGCTCAAGTTTTTGAGGGTTTCGACCATGAAGAATGACATGATGACCTTGGCTGGCCAGTTTCTTTGCCAAATGTTTACCGATACCGTCAGTAGCACCTGTTATTAGAATGGTTTTGACCATATTAGTCCTCCAAGAAAGCAATGAGTTCTTTTGAAAACTCCTCTGCATATTGGAAGATCGAACCGTGCCCTGCATTTGGATAGATAATCAGCTTACTATTTTCGATTTTCTCATGCATGTCATAGGAATTTTCCGTTGGAACCTGCATATCCTTGTCCCCGTTAACGATTAAGGTTGGTTGAGTGATAAATGTTAGGTCGTCTTGAGGATCTTTCCCCCAACCTTTAATAGCTTTGAGTTGAGTTAAGAATCCTGGTAGGTTCATGTCTTTATCCGCAAATTCCTTGGTTCGCATCCCCATTCGTCCTAGGACTTTCAAAGCTTCAATTTTCCCTTGTTCATCATGATTATAGAAGATATAGCGTTTAGGATCGATGCGCTCGAGTCCCGCTTTAAACATATAGTTAAAGGTTTTCCCTGTTACCTTATCGACCTCTTTTCCACCTCGAGGACCTGTTCCAGCCAAGATTAAACGATTAACTAGAGTAGGATTTATTCGGATGATTTCTTGGGCAATCATACCCCCCATAGAAAGACCGAGGAGGTTGATTTTATCGTAACCAAGAGCTTCTATAAAGGAAATCGTCTGCTCAGCCATTCCAGGAATAGTCGAAGCAACTTTGCCTTGACTGGCTCCAACACCAGGAAGATCGACTACAATGACATGATGCTTTTCAGCAATCAAGTCTAATAGTATTGGATCCCAGTTATCGAGAGTTGCTGCCAAATGGACCAGCATCAGAAGAGGTAGTTTTGATTTGCTTTTGCTGAGTTCGCGATAGGCGATTTGGTTTTCTTGGACAGTGATGTATTGATTTTTAGTTGTAAGATATGACATTGTGTTTTTCATTTTTATTTCTTAAAGCTGAGGACTGTTTTTCCATGCGAGCGACCATTAGCGACCTTGTCTAAGGCGCTATTCACTTCTTCAAATGGATAAACTGTATCGATAGAGGGCTTGATTTCTAATTTGCTAAAGAGGTCAGCTATTTCTTGTAATTGAGCGCCATTGCTTTCTACAAAGATAAAATGGTAGTGGACGCCGTATTTGTCAGCCATCTTATCAAATTTGCGACCGGCTAGTCCAAGTAAGATTTGTTTCCATTTTGGCAGATTCATGCGTTTGGCAAAGTCTCCATTTGGCATAGCACGGAGGGAAACAAGCTGACCACCTTTTTTCATGATAGACATTTGTTTTTCAGTTTCTGCACCACCGAGAGTATCGAGGACATAATCAACTTTGTTGACAGATTTTGTATAATCCTCTGTTTTGTAATCGATAAAGCGATCTGCTCCAAGGTTCAATACACGCTCAGCGCTATCTCCAGAACCGTTGGTGATGACCTTCAAACCTTTGGCCTTGGCAATCGGAATGGCCATTCCACCGACACCTCCAGTACCACCAGAAATAAAGATAGTCTTGCCAGCTTGAGCGCCCATGAGTTCTAAGGCTTGCATGATAGTCAAGGCAGTCAAAGGTACCGCAGCAGCTTCCTCGTCTGATAGATAGTCTGGAACCTTGGCTAGAGACTGACTATCGACAGCAACGTATTCTGCAAAAGCGCCTATATGGTCAAGTGGCAGACGTCCAAAGACACGGTCTCCGAATTTGAGATTTTTTACTTGTCTACCTGTCTCTTCAATGATACCGACCACTTCATTACCAGCAGTTTGAGGAAGTTTGTAAGGAACAATCATTTTAACCTCGCCACGAGAGATCATGTTATCCAGAGGATTAACACCAGCTGCGGTGACTTTGACCAAGACTTGTTTGTCTGTAATACTTGGTTTAGCGACTTCTGTGATGTTCAGTGTGATATTGCTTTTGTTATAAGTAGTGTGTTGTGCGACTTTCATGTGTTTTCTCTTTTCTTTTTAATACGATTTTATATACTTGTATTAGATACAAGTATATGTTATTCCCAGTAAAAACTGACTTGTTATCAAATCAGTTTCGGACTTGTTTAGCTTGTTTATATAGATTGTCAATGACATCTTCTAAAGTTTGATTTGCTAATTTCTTCTCTAATTGAGATTCGGCACTAGCGAATAGCGGTGAGACTGCTCCTTGGATATGTTTTCCAACGGGACAATCAGGGTTGCTATTTTGGTGAACAGGAAATAAGCTAATGTGATTGATTTCTTGAGTTGCATAATAGATCTCTAGTAAAGTCATTTCCTTTGGAGATTTACTGAGTTGATAGCCGGTTTTTCCTTGTTGGGAACGAATCAAGCCTGCATTTTTCAATAAGGCAATCACTTTTCGAATGTAACTAGCATTGGTCCCCACGCTCTCAGCCAGTGCTTGAGAACTTAAGGTTTCCTTGCTTTCACTGATCATTGTTAAGATATGCAAAGCAACTGAGAATTTTGTATCCACCTGAACTCCTTTTTATAAACCTGTATCAGATACAATAACAAGTATAACATAAATAAAAAGAAAAGCAAGACTTTTGTTTTTAATTTTGAATAATTTTTTTAAGAGTGTCATAAGATTAAAGATGTATGGAAAGATTGCTCATAAAAAATGTGGGGCAAATGATGGGGCAAATCAGTTATAGACAAGCAAAAAAGCCTTGAAATCAAGGCTTTTTCCTGTTGAATTTAGATGCCCCCTGCAGGGCTCGAACCTGCGACCCATAGATTAAGAGTCTACTGCTCTACCAACTGAGCTAAGGAGGCAAATAAAAAGCTGTATTGGTGCCGAAACTTCACGGTTTGTATTGAACCCGCGCAATTAAGCAGGTGGGCAACTCGCTCTAACTGAAGCTGTTTCCGTGTGAGACGGCCTACATGCTGTTAGAAGACTTTTGTTTCCCTAATAATACAAAAAATAGTCGGTCAACACTTAAGTGTGAAGTCGTACACCACAGCGTTTCTATATTTATATGATACCACTTTTTTAAAAAAATTCAAGAGGAAAATTTATTTTTTTGAAAAGGATTTCACAAGTCCCGTAATTTCTCAATGGTTTCCTTGCGTTGAGCTAAGGCCCGTTCGTACTTACCAGTATCTTCCGGAGTGAAGTAGTGCTGATCACGTATTTTTTCGGGTAAGTAATCTTGTTTGACCCAGTGTCCAGGATAGTTATGGGGGTAGAGATAGTTTTGAGCATTTCCCAGTTCCTTGCTCCCGCTATAATGTCCATCTCGTAAGTGACGAGGGATTGGTAGGTGACCAGAAGTTTTGAGATCGGCAAGAGCCTTATCCATAGCCACATAGGCTGAGTTGGATTTTGGAGAAAGTGCTAAATCAATCACAATATTAGCAATGAGGATGCGAGCTTCTGGGAAACCAATCCTTTGTGCAGCATCTAGAGCAGTCACGGTATGAATCTGGGCCTCAGGATTGGCCAAGCCAATATCTTCATAAGCGATAACAGTCAAACGACGAGCGAGGCTAGGCAGATCCCCAGCCTCAATCAAGCGGGCGGCGTAGTGGAGACTGGCATCCACATCTGAGCCACGGATGGACTTTTGCAGGGCTGAGAGGACATCATAGTGCCCGTCTCCATCCTTGTCCATAGTAATATAGCTCCTTTGTAGGCTATTTTCCATGATATCAAGAGTGATATGGCGGATGCCCTTGTCATTCTCAGGAGTAGAGAGAACAGCCAAATCTAGTGAATTAAAAGCAGAACGTAGGTCTCCGTTTGTAGAGGTTGCGATGAAATCCAGCGCATCCTCATCTAGCTCAACTGGGAAATCAAAACCACGCTCAGGGTCAGTTAGGGCGATTTGAATCGCTCCTTTGACATCTTGATTGGACAAGGGTTCCAATTCAAAAATCTGAACACGGCTACGAATGGCTGGAGTGACAGAAAAGAAGGGATTTTCAGTCGTTGCCCCAATCATGATAACCAGACCACTTTCCAAGAGTGGTAGGAGGAAGTCTTGCTTGGTCTTGTCAAGACGGTGAATCTCGTCTAGCAGGAGAACCAATCCACCTGAGAATTTAGCCTCTTCAGCGATTTCTTGCAGTCGTTTTTTACTATCAACAGTGGCATTGAAGGTCCGAAAGGCATATTTGGTCGTTCCAGCGATGGCAGAGGCAATACTGGTTTTGCCGATACCCGGAGGTCCGTAGAGAATCATGGAGGACAGACGATTGGCTTCCACCATGCGACGGATAATTTTTCCTGGTCCGACCAGATGCTCCTGACCGATGACCTGGTCGATTGTTTTTGGGCGCATGCGAAGCGCGAGATTGTCTGGCATAGCAGTCCTTTCTAACATGGATTTTCTGATGTAGATGTGGTAAGATGGTAGTATCTATTTTAGCATAATTCCGAGTAATCGGGGCGATTTAAGAGTCGCATAGAAAGAGGATAAAATGGCAACATACGGATTTTTAGATGTTTTAGAGGAAGAATTGGACAAGAACTTTCCCTTTGACTATGAGATTAGCTGGGACAAACGCAACCATGCGGTTGAAGTGAGTTTTCTCTTGGAAGCGCAAAATGCTGCTGGGGTAGAGATGGTGGATGAGGATGGAGAGGTGTCATCAGACGATATCCTCTTTGAGGAAGCAGTCCTTTTCTACAATCCCGCTAAGTCAACGGTTAATGCAGAAGACTATTTAACGGTCATCCCTTACCTGCCTAAAAAAGGATTTTCTCGCGAATTTTTAGCTTATTTTGCGCTATTTCTCAAAGATACTGCTGAGGTTGGGCTGGATGCGCTCATGGACTTTTTGGAAGACCCAGAAGCAGAAGAGTTCGTCATGGAATGGAACCAAGAAGTCTTTGAAGAAGGGCAAGTTGGCTTGGAAGAGGGAGAGTTTTATCCTTATCCGAGATACTAGAGACTAGCGGAGAAAGTATATGAAGAAAATAGTCTTGTCTTGTATTTCCGGTCTGTCCTTTGTTTTTTTAATGCTGGGATTTGTTTTTGGGACGATTGCCTTTAAAGAGTTAGATTTTTCTTTAGTCTTTGTTCCAGGCTATCTATTTACTTTTTTCAGCATTTATCTGATATTTATCCTTCATGAGCTAGGTCATGCATTTTGTGGTTACCTGACAGGCTATCGCCTGGTGGCTTTTGGATTAGGGAATTTTCTTCTGACCAAAAAGTCAGGCAAGTTTTCTCTTAGCCGAACTGCCGTTCTGAAAAATGTTGGTGCTCAGTATATTGGATTGAAAGAAGATGAAAGCGATCAAAGGATCATCCTGATGCTTGCAGGAGGCTTGATAGTTCATCTTAGCTTGATTTTATTGGCGATATTGTATGGTTTTTTGACAGCTAACTGGTATTTTGCAGCTACTTGGATTTGTCTAAATCTATCTTTTCTTCTCATCAATGCTAAGCCAGTTGGGATTACCGATGGAGCGAAAATCTGGGAATTGCTACAACAGCCTGAAAATATCAAATACGCCTACTCGGTGTTGAGGCATTCTGCCCAGACCTTGCTAGCTCCTCAAGAATATGATTTGAAAGACTTTATCATTCCTGTTGCTGAGGATGCGAGAGGGAGTTTTGCAGAAAGCATTCAGATTTTTCAGGGACTGGTTTTCATATTCAATGGTCAGATAGAGACAGCAAAAAAACACTTTCAGTCTTTATTAGATAAAACAGACAATCCGATGTCTCAAACTCTTTCCCAATTATACCTTCTTCAAATTGCCTTGCTTGAAAGGGATTATGAGAAAGCAGAGGAATATGCAAGTAATCGAGGAGTCAAGTCCTTCTTATCTCTAAAAATGACAGATACGCAGATAATGCAAGCCTGGTATCAATTTCTGATAAAGAAAGATATGGATCAGACTGACAAGGCTATAAAAATTGCTAGAAAAAACATGGTGACCAGCCGTTTGGTGCGGGATGAGAAACGTTATTATGAAAGCTGGTTAGCAGAGTTGGAGAAAGAATTAGCTGAAGGAGTTTGATATGGAAATAGAAATTTCTGATTTTACAGGTTGCAAAATTGCCCTCTTTTGTGGTGATAAGCTCTTAACTATCTTACGTGATGACAAATCAAACATTCCATACCCTAATACCTGGGAATTGCCAGGTGGCGGACGAGAGGGTGATGAAAGTCCCTTTGAGTGCGTGGCGCGTGAAGTTTACGAAGAACTAGGAATTCATTTGACTGAAGATTGTCTGCTTTGGAGTAAGGTGTACCCAAGTATGCTTTTTGAGGGGAAGCAGTCGGTCTTTCTAGTTGGCAAGTTAAGGCAGGAACAGTTTGATAGTATCGTCTTTGGCGATGAGGGACAGGGCTACAAGTTGATGAGCATTGATGAGTTTCTTGGCTCAGATAAGGTTGTCCCCCAGTTGCAGGATAGAGTGAGAGATTATTTGGAGGAAATAAAATGATTTTTGCAATTGCAACAACGACGTTAAACAAGGAAGTTAAACGCAAACTAAAAACTGGACAATATTCTAGAGAAGAAGCTACATTCATCTATATGGAATATTTAAAGTTAAAGAAGCAGAGAGAAAGTGGTACGAAAGTAGCTGGGATTTCTATGGCCCTTATCTGGGGGCTGCTGTATGTTCTGTCTTTACAAGGTGAGAATAATCAAACACTTTCATTTTCAGAATATTTTTTGTTTCTGATACTGTTTGAAGGAATTGTTCTATTTGTTTATTATCTTACGTTTGGTATTTTTAAACAGCAGATTCATAGCGCAATGAAAGAACACTATACAGATGTGATTGAAGAATTTAAGAAAAATAAGGAAGATTCAAAATGGAAACATGGCAAGAGTTAAAAGTTTCAGTAAAGCGTGAGGGAGAGGAGTTGGTCTCTAATCTCCTGATTGAGCTGGGGGCGCAAGGTGTTGCGATTGAAGACAGCATGGATTATGTGGGAAATGTGGATCGCTTCGGTGAGATTTTCCCAGAGGTCGAGCAACAAGAAGAAATCATAGTGACAGCCTACTATCCTGATACGGTTGATGTAGCTGTAGTTGAGGCGGACTTGCAGGCTCGCCTAGCAGAATTGACAGATTTTATGGATTTGGGAGATGTCAAGATGGGGACGACTGCCTTGGCTGAGGAAGACTGGGCGGACAACTGGAAGAAATACTATGAGCCAGCTCGTATCACTCATGACTTGACCATCGTGCCGTCGTGGACAGACTACGAGGCGACTGCTGGGGAAAAGATTATCAAGTTAGATCCTGGTATGGCCTTCGGGACAGGAACCCACCCAACTACCAAGATGAGCCTTTTTGCCTTGGAACAGGTTCTTCGTGGTGGCGAAACAGTGCTTGATGTGGGGACTGGCTCAGGTGTCCTTTCTATCGCTAGCTCTCTTCTAGGTGCTAAGGAAATTTTCGCCTATGACCTGGATGATGTGGCGGTTCGGGTTGCTCAGGAAAATATTGAGCTCAATCCCGGCATGGAAAATATCCATGTAGCGCCAGGAGATTTGCTTAAGGGTGTGGAAGTTAAGGCAGATGTCATCGTGGCTAATATCTTGGCAGATATTCTCATCCATCTGACAGACGATGCTTATCGCTTGGTCAAGGATGAAGGCTACCTGATCATGAGTGGAATTATTAAGGACAAGTGGGACATGGTGCGCGAGTCGGCTGAGTCAGCTGGATTTTTCCTTGAAACCCACATGATTCAAGGGGAATGGAATGCCTGTGTCTTTAAGAAAACCAAGGATATTTCCGGTGTGATTGGAGGCTAGCATGCAGCAGTATTTTGTCAAAGGAAGTGCTATCTCTCCTATCACCATCGAGGACAAGGAAACCAGCAAGCACATGTTTCAGGTCATGCGCCTGAAAGAAGATGATGAAGTGACCTTGGTCTTTGAGGATGGTATCAAGCGTTTGGCGCGCGTGCTAGATGTGGAGGCTCGTCAGTTGGAGCTAATCAAAGAATTAGCTGACAATGTGGAACTGCCAGTCCAAGTGACCATCGCATCAGGCTTTCCCAAGGGGGACAAGCTCGAGTTCATCACTCAAAAAGTAACCGAACTGGGTGCTAGCCAAATCTGGGCCTTTCCTGCAGACTGGTCCGTTGCCAAGTGGGATGGTAAGAAATTGGGAAAGAAAGCCGAAAAACTAGAAAAAATTGCCCTTGGAGCAGCCGAACAAAGCAAGCGGAATCTGGTCCCGAGTGTCAAACTTTTTGAGAAAAAAGCAGAATTTCTAGCACAACTGGACCAGTTTGACTCTATCGTAGTGGCCTACGAAGAGTCGGCTAAAGAAGGAGAATCAGCTGCTCTTTTACAAACAGTTAGTGACCTTGAAAAAGGAGCCAAATTGCTCTTTATCTTTGGTCCAGAAGGTGGTTTATCACCTGCGGAAATCGAAAGTTTTGAAGGCAAAGGAGCTGTTCTTGCAGGACTTGGACCTCGCATTCTAAGAGCAGAAACAGCACCGCTTTACGCCTTATCAGCCATTAGCGTATTATTAGAATTAGAGAAATAAGAGGAAGAAAATGGAACAAAAACACCGTTCAGAATTTCCAGAGAAGGAACTTTGGGATTTAACCGCCCTATACCAAGACCGTGAGGATTTCTTGCGAGCAATCGAGAAGACTCGCGAAGACATCAACCAATTTAGCCGTGATTACAAGGGCAATCTTCACACTTTTGAGGATTTTGAGAAGGCCTTTGCAGAATTGGAACAAATTTACATTCAGATGAGTCATATTGGTAATTACGCCTTTATGCCTCAGACGACAGACTATAGCAATGAAGATTTTGCCAACATTGCCCAAGCTGGGATGGAATTTGAAACAGATGCCAGTGTAGCCTTGACCTTCTTTGACGACGCTTTGGTAGCAGCAGACGAGGAAGTCTTGGACCGTTTGGGTGAACTGCCACATTTGACAGCAGCTATTCGTCAGGCTAAAATCAAAAAAGCCCACTATCTTGGGGCAGATGTGGAAAAGGCCTTGACCAATCTGGGCGAAGTTTTCTACAGTCCACAGGATATTTACACCAAGATGCGAGCTGGGGATTTTGAAATGGCTGACTTTGAGGCCCATGGCAAGACTTACAAAAATAGCTTTGTGACTTATGAGAATTTCTACCAAAACCACGAGGACGATGAGGTTCGTGAGAAATCCTTCCGTTCTTTCTCAGAAGGACTTCGTAAGCACCAAAATACAGCTGCGGCAGCCTATCTAGCCCAAGTCAAATCTGAAAAACTATTGGCAGATATGAAGGGGTATGACTCAGTTTTTGACTATCTTCTGGCTGAGCAAGAAGTGGACCGTGCTATGTTTGATCGTCAGATTGACCTCATCATGAAGGATTTTGCGCCCGTTGCTCAGAGATACCTCAAGCATGTTGCCAAGGTCAATGGTCTTGAAAAGATGACCTTTGCAGACTGGAAATTGGATTTGGACAGCGCCCTTAATCCTGAAGTGACTATTGACGACGCCTATGATTTGGTCATGAAGTCAGTAGAACCTTTGGGACAAGAATATTGTCAGGAAGTTGCTCGCTATCAAGAAGAACGTTGGGTGGACTTCGCTGCTAACAGTGGCAAGGATTCTGGTGGCTATGCAGCGGATCCATATCGCGTGCATCCATATGTCCTTATGAGCTGGACAGGCCGTTTGAGCGATGTCTATACCTTGATTCATGAAATCGGGCATTCTGGTCAATTCATCTTTTCAGACAATCACCAAAGCTATTTCAACGCCCACATGTCGACCTACTATGTCGAAGCGCCATCAACCTTTAATGAATTGCTTTTAAGTGATTATTTGGAACATCAGTCTGGTGATCCGCGTCAAAAACGCTTTGCCCTTGCTCACCGTTTGACAGACACCTACTTCCATAACTTTATTACCCACCTCTTGGAAGCAGCCTTCCAGCGCAAGGTTTATACATTGATTGAAGAAGGAGAAACCTTCGGAGCAAGCAAACTCAACAGCATTATGAAGGAAGTCTTGACGGATTTCTGGGGAGATGCCATTGAAATTGACGACGATGCGGCGCTCACTTGGATGCGCCAGGCCCACTACTACATGGGCTTGTATAGCTACACCTACTCAGCTGGACTAGTCATCTCGACAGCGGGTTACCTTCATCTGAAACATTCAGAAACTGGAGCCGAAGACTGGCTCAATCTCCTAAAATCAGGTGGTAGCAAGACACCGCTTGAGTCAGCCATGATTATCGGAGCGGATATCTCAACAGATAAACCACTCCGTGATACCATCCAGTTCTTGTCTGATACAGTTGACCAGATTATCGCCTACAGTGCCCAGTTGGGAGAGTAAGGGTATCCAGTGTCGGATTTAAGACGGTTTATCGATAAGATGAATACACAAAAATCACCTGTTTTAGGTGATTTTTCATGCTTTAAAGATTTATTCAAATTTTCCTTTATTGGCTTCATTTGAAGCCTTCATGCTAATTTGTAAAAGGTTGGCGAGATTTTCATTATCAAGGCTAGCTTCTCCATTATTATCCACTTTTATGGCGAGGTAATGAGTGTTGCGATCAAGATAATCCATTCCCTCTAAGTCGACATAGTTATTTGAATTAAAATCAAGCGCCGCTAATTGATAAACAAATCGAATATTTAGAGCTTTAGCATAGTCTGTTTCAAGAACTTTTTGTTGTTCTTCTGCCAGTCCTTGAAAGAATTCGAGACTGTCTGTGTGATAGGATGCTTTGACTTCATATTGGTAAGTATCTACAGATGGGGACATAAATTTCAAATAAACCAAGTCGCCTTCTACCTTATAGTCCTCAAGAGTATAGGCACCTGCTTTTCCTAATGCATTAGTGTTAACCTTGAAAAACATTGGTGCATAAATTTTCAGAGGATATTTTTCTCCCTTATACTCAAAGATGGTATCATTTGAAAAATTCGGACGGATTTTAGTTAACTCAGGGACTAAATATTCGTTCCAAATCTTATCAAATAACTCTTCTTGATTGCTAGCACCCGCTGATTTCACAACTAGGTCAAAATTTTCTTGATTGACAAAGACGGCATCCACTAATTTGAGGGCTGTTTGAACCTTAGGATCAGAAATTTCCTTTTTCTTTTTTTCAAGATTCTCAGCCGCCTCTTTCGTGCGATCTAAAGTTTTATTAAATTGACTGCCACTGTTGGTTTCAACAAAGGTTCTCTCATAGTTGGTAGGTTCAACTTTGGCATTCCAGTCAAATGAAGCAGCAGGACCAGTTACATCTTTCTTATGGTAGGTTGCTGTCTCTGTATTTGTAGTACCTTCTGTATTGCTTGGAGCAGTGGTTGATGGTTTAGATGAACAGCCGACGAGGCCAAGTGCTAAAATCGTAGCAGTGGTTAGAAAATAAACTCTAAACTTTTTTCTCATGGTAGTCTCCTTTGCCAAAAACGTTTATTGTATAGTATCAATTATACCATTCTTTTCATTTTTTTCTATGATTTATTAGACAAAGCTTTTATTGATGACTGCATACTTTTAAGCAAGTATTTGAAAGTTTCCGATATTCTTGAAGGATAACCGGCCAAGGATTTTTATCAATTTTTACTTGTAATAGTCTTTAATAGAAATTCAGTGGGTTTTCAAAGAACTTTCCAGTCACTTTTCTTGAAACTCTTTCCTTCTTTTGATAGACTAATACATAGTTTAAAAAAAGGAGACTTATCATGAAAAAATTTGTTGCTGAATTAATCGGTACATTTATGCTTGTGTTCATCGGAACAGGGGCTGTTGTTTTTGGAAATGGTCTTAATGGCCTTGGACACCTTGGAATTGCTTTTGCCTTTGGTTTGGCAATTGTGGTTGCAGCTTTCTCAATTGGAACTGTTTCAGGTGCTCACTTGAACCCAGCGGTTTCGATCGCTATGTTTGTAAACAAACGTTTGTCATCTTCAGAGCTTGTAAACTACATCCTTGGACAAGTAGTTGGAGCTTTCCTTGCGTCAGCTGCGGTATTCTTCCTCTTGTCTAACTCAGGCATGTCAACTGCTAGTCTTGGTGAAAATGCCTTGGCAAACGGTGTCACTGTCTTTGGTGGTTTCTTGTTTGAAGTCATCGCAACTTTCTTGTTTGTCTTGGTTATCATGACTGTAACATCAGCAAGCAAGGGCAATGGTGCGATTGCTGGTTTGGTGATTGGTTTGTCCTTGATGGCAATGATCCTTGTGGGATTGAACATCACTGGACTTTCAGTTAACCCAGCTCGTAGCTTGGCACCAGCTGTCTTTGTAGGTGGCGCAGCCCTTCAACAAGTATGGATTTTCATCCTTGCTCCAATCGTTGGTGGTGTTCTTGCAGCTCTTGTTGCGAAAAACTTTCTTGGAACAGAAGAATAATTGAAATTCAAAAAGCCTTGCTCCTCATCTTGAGGAACAGGGCTTTTTCGTATGATACTCTTTGAAAATCTCTTCAAACCACATCAGCTTCACCTCGCCGTACTCAAGTATAGCCTGCGGCTAGCTTCCTAGTTTGCTTTTTGATTTTCATTGAGTATGAGTTTAGCGGTTGTCAATTTTCTCTGGGTAAAGGTCGTGTTGGAAGAGGCGTTGTTCCGCTAAGCCTTCATACTTGGTTCCAGGTCTACCGTAGTTGTAGTAGGGGTCGATTGAAATGCCCCCGCGCG
>CAUSQY010000033.1:0-15237 GCA_963533645.1 uncultured Streptococcus sp.
GTTGCGGCTAACGTTGCATCTTCACAAAACTTTGCCTTCAACGGAACTCTTCTTGAAAAATATGGTATCGACATTTCAGGTGTAAACTCATACGAAACACTTGAACCAGTCTTGAAACAAATCAAAGAAAAAGCTCCAGACGTAGTACCATTTGCTGTTACGAAGAACTTTATCCCATCTGATAACTTTGACTACCCAGTACCAAACGGACTTCCATTTGTTATCGACCTTGAAGGAGACACTACTAAGATCGTAAACCGTTACGAAGTGCCTCGTTTCAAAGAACACTTGAAGACTCTTCACAAATTCTATGAAGCTGGATATATTCCAAAAGACGTAGCAACAAGCGATACTTCATTTGACCTTCAACAAGATACTTGGTTCGTTCGTGAAGAAACAGTAGGACCAGCTGACTACGGTAACAGCTTGCTTTCACGTGTTGCGAACAAAGATATCCAAATCAAACCAATCACTAACTTCATCAAGAAAAACCAAACAACACAAGTTGCTAACTTTGTTATCTCAAACAACTCTAAGAACAAAGAAAAATCAATGGAAGTGTTGAACCTCTTGAACACTAACCCAGAACTTTTGAACGGTCTTGTTTACGGTCCAGAAGGCAAGAACTGGGAAAAAATTGAAGGTAAAGAAAACCGTGTTCGTGTCCTTGATGGATACAAAGGAAACACTCACATGGGTGGTTGGAACACAGGTAACAACTGGATCCTTTACATCAACGAAAACGTTACAGACCAACAAATCGAAGATTCTAAGAAACAATTGGCAGAAGCTAAAGAATCTCCAGCACTTGGATTCATCTTTAACACTGACAATGTGAAATCTGAAATCTCAGCTATCTCTAACACAATGCAACAATTCGATACAGCTATCAACACTGGTACTGTAGACCCAGATAAAGCTATTCCAGAATTGATGGAAAAATTGAAATCTGAAGGTGCCTACGAAAAAGTATTGAACGAAATGCAAAAACAATACGACGAATTCTTGAAAAACAAAAAATCATAAGATCGATTGATTTCGTGTATTCATTCCTAATTCCTAAAAATGTGATCACTGCCTTCCCTGGTTCTCTAGGGGAGGTAGTGATTTTTAGGATGCAAATAAAAAAATTGAGAGAATTATCTGCGATTCGCTATGGTTACTGATGAAGTGCAGTGGCAGGTCTCTCTCTACAATTTCCGGTCAAATAAATTGCATTCGTTTTCTCAAGTGGGTATACTAGTATAGTTGAATGAAAAATTCTGAAAATTTAAGAATAGAAAAGAGAACAAATCTTATGGCAAAAGATATTCGTGTCTTACTTTACTACCTTTATACTCCAATTGAAAATGCAGAGCAATTTGCTGCAGACCACTTGGCTTTCTGTAAATCAATCGGCCTTAAAGGCCGTATCCTAGTCGCTGACGAGGGAATTAACGGAACAGTTTCAGGTGACTACGAAACAACTCAAAAATACATGGACTACGTTCACAGCCTCCCAGGCATGGAAGACCTCTGGTTCAAGATTGACGAAGAAAATGAACAAGCCTTCAAGAAGATGTTTGTTCGCTACAAGAAAGAAATTGTCCACCTTGGTTTGGAAGACAACGACTTTGACAACGACATCAACCCACTTGAAACAACAGGTGCTTACTTGTCTCCAAAAGAGTTCAAAGAAGCCCTTCTTGACGAAGATACAGTTGTCCTTGACACACGTAACGATTATGAGTACGACCTAGGACATTTCCGTGGGGCTATCCGCCCAGACATCCGCAACTTCCGTGAGTTACCACAGTGGGTCCGCGACAACAAGGAAAAATTCATGGACAAGCGTGTCGTGGTTTACTGTACAGGTGGGGTTCGCTGTGAGAAATTCTCAGGTTGGATGGTTCGTGAAGGCTACAAAGATGTCGGCCAATTGCACGGAGGAATCGCAACTTACGGTAAAGACCCAGAAGTCCAAGGCGAGCTTTGGGATGGGAAAATGTACGTCTTTGACGAGCGTATCGCCGTTGATGTTAACCATGTTAACCCAACCATCGTAGGGAAAGACTGGTTTGATGGAACACCATGTGAACGCTATGTCAACTGTGGAAATCCCTTCTGTAACCGTCGTATCCTAACATCAGAAGAAAATGAAGACAAGTACCTTCGTGGATGCTCACATGAGTGTCGTGTTCACCCACGCAACCGCTATGTTTCAGAAAATGAATTGACACAAGCAGAAGTAATCGAGCGCTTAGCTGCTATCGGTGAAAGCTTGGATCAAGCAGCTACTGTATAACATCAGACAGTCCTTAGGGGCTGTTTTTCTATGCTTTTTATCTAAAAATCTAAAGTTTGTTTCTGTATCTTTCAGGAAAATAGGTTATACTGTATGTAAACGATTTCAAAGGAGGCCGGTTATGGCGAAAACATTTTTTATCCCAAATAAAGAAAGCATTCTAGGACAACAGGAGGTCTTGACCGCCAAGTCCATCTTGGCCTTGGTGGAGGGCTTGGAGTCACACAGTTATGATACGGTCTATCTCCGTCAGCCACTCAATCGTCTCGAGTATATCGAGTGTGGGATTGTAGGCCAGTCGCAATTTCTTTTCAAAATCAACTATGCGGATAGCCGAAAAGGCTATCAAGTGGTGATTCCAGACTTCCTTACTAGAGCAGACTGGGAGATTGTAGAAGCTCTCCTCCAAGCCCTATCAAACAAGTTGGGGCAAGTAGTAGAAGGGTTAGAAGGGTTTGATTTTGAAACCTATTTCCGACAAACGGTCAAGCATTATTTAGCGGATAAGGCGGTTCGTTTAGTCTATTGCCAAGGACTCTTGTCGCCTATCTATCTCAACAAGGAATACCTCGAGAGCTTTTTGGCTGAGGATGGATTGGTACGTTTTGAAGAGCTGGTCAAGAAGGTTCAAGGCTCTGATGCTTACCTTGCCAGTGTGAAATTTTACCCAGACGCCCAAGGTAAGGTGCACGGTATCTATCACCTAGCTCAGGGAGTCAAAACGATTTTACCAAAGGAACCCTTTGTACCAGCTCCTTATACCGAGCAGCTGGCAGGCAAGGAACTTGTTTGGGAGATTGATCTAGTGAAGATTTCTGGTGATGGCTCAAAAGCAGAAGACTATGAAGCCATCGCTCGCTTGGATTATGAAAAATTCCTAGAGTCGCTACCAACAGCATTTTATCAGCAACTAGATGCCAATCAATTAGAAGTACAAGCCATTTTGGGAAAAGATTTTGAGGAATTGGCAGCCGTCAAGTAGACACTGTTCAAAAAAGAGTAGACATAAAAATCCCTGTCATTAACAAATGGCAGGGATTTTGGTTAAAAGAATGTCAGGATGCGAAGGTAGTCCACTGTCAGCGCAAGCTCTGCAATGAAGAAGGGTAAGAGAATGGCGCCATCAAGTAAGACAGCTAGCAAGAATCGATAAAATGGGTCGAGGCTACTGGTCTTACTTGGCTTGCTAATCACAAAGAGATTGCCAAGGGCAAAGATGGCCATACTTAGAAGAGTGAGGATGCCAGCGAATCGCAAGCCACCAAAAAGTGCAAAGAAACTTGCTAGAGCTGTTAGGACAAGCGGGATAGCAAAGAGTCTGCTATACCGATCAAAGGCTTCTTGGAATGTGAAGTCACTCTCCTGATCCAGCACACGTCGGACAGTAAAGCCTCCCAAAATGATGGAAAAGTAAAATAGAGCGCTAGCGACCAAGATAGAAAGTCCAGCAAAGAGATCTAAAGGTGGGAGCTGGTTGGGAGAACTATTAGCAATAGAAATCATATAGCCGTAGTAGAGGTGCTTGATATGATAGATACTAAAGAAAAGATTAATCGAAGACAGCAAGGTGAGTAGGGTAAAGACACTATAACGATGCTTTTGGTCCGTAGTTTTGCTGGTAGTTGGTTCTTGGATAGCATCCAGCAGCCAAGTCCAAAACAGTGCGATTTCTTCTTTTAATCGGGCAGTTTTACGAGGGTCAATATCTGGGATATAGGGGCTTTCTAAAGCTTTGCTGAAGATACTTTTCTCTTTTGCTGGTTTTTCTTGCTTGTGTTCCTCTTCAGCTTTCCCTTCTCCCTCTTCCTCGGTTTGGGTTTCTTCAGTCATTTCAGGAGCTTCCTCCTCATGCATTTCCAACTCTTTAGGTGAGACAGGTGTTTCTTGGCTTACTTGTGGTTCAGTCTCCACAGTTTCCGAAGTCTCTGGTTGGTTGGGCTGGATTTCCGATTTCGTCTGAGCTGATTTCTTATCAAGATCGGCGCTTTCAAACCATTCTTGTGTCATGGTGGAACCTCCTTTTTTATGGTCGTTTTCTATTTTTAGATTAGCAGATGAAAGCGTTTTTGTCAATGGTTTCTAGATGGAGCAGAGTGCTCCTCTTTAGGTAGGTAGATATCCTGGTTGGCTTTTGCAATGAGCAGGTCCTTGATATCTGCTTTTTCCGTTTTATAAGGGTTGGCAAGTTCATTCTCTTTTTGTCCACGATGTTCTTCTTTGGGTTGACGATAGATACCGCCATGCTGAGAAGAAATATCTAGATTGATACGGTCGGTCTCTTTCTGAGAGAGAATGAGTGTTAGAGTGGAATAGGCCTCTAGCTCAACCTTGCCGTGAACCTGGATATTTTCAGCATAGATGTGTCCCCCTTCCGTCTTGACCTGACTATCTGTCAATTCGGTATTAAAGATATTGATGATATGAGGTGTCGTTAGTGTGCTGTTCTTGATAGAACTTTCTGTTAGTCTTAAGAGATAGCCTTTTGTTTTGATTGTCGCATTTTCAAGATTGGCTTGACGAATATTGGTTTGTCCACGATTGGCTGAGACGGTGATAGCCTGTAGCTTTCTTCCTTTAGGTAGGGAGAGAATGACTTCGTCAAAACGGTGAGAATAATTGCTGGCAATACGAAGTAGACCTTCGATTCCTGAACCTAGAAAGCGATGTTGGGAGGCTTGTTTGTCAGTGACGCTCAGTGTTTTGTCACTCATGCCAGTAGTCAGATCGTGACGACCAGACACGGAAGGATGATAGGTGATATGGATCTTGTCATCTACAGACTCTGTGATGGTTAGGCTATGTTCCTCAAGGGTCAAATCAAGTTTTTCCACTTCACTTCCAAAGGTCACTTCTTCGATACGATTGTCATAGACGGGGTCTTTTGACATGGCAAGCAAACTTTGAATACCATTGGACTGGGCGCCTACAATGATCATGATAAAACCAAGGATTGTAGAAACCACACCAAAGATGAGAAATCCTTTTGTCAATTTACGCATGTCTGTCACCTCTCTTTCCTTTTTTAAGAATCCATTGCACCAAGCGGACGATTAGGAGGCCAAAGAAACGAGCTACATAGGAGATACCTAGTAGAACAAGAGAAGAAGCACCGATAGAAAGCAAACCGGCTCCGAAAATCAAAATAAAGGCAGATTTGGCTTCGGCCAGAACACTAAAGCTCTCTATGATAAAGAGTCCACCTAGCAGGATACCCGTCACCGAAACAGTGAAAAAGGCTAGAATGACGGAGACAGCTGCGATAAAAATACCGATGATGGCCATGAGGATGCCGATTCCGACCGGAATTCCGATAGGAGCTACTAGCAGAGCCAGGAGGGCAATGTGTAGCAGTTGGCGATCATTCTTTTGAGCAGGTGCCTCATTGACCTTTTTATCGAGAAGATCAGAGAGGATATCATGGGCAGCTTCTTTTGGTGTTCCTAGACTGGCAATGAGTTCCTCTTCACCCTCTGAACCTGCATCGTCAAATAGTTCCTTAAAGTAATCCATGGCTTCGATGCGGTCAGCTTCAGGTAGTTTATGGAGATAGGTTTCTAACTGAGTCAGATAGTCAGTTCTTGTCATGGCGGATACTCCCTTCTATGATGCCGTTGACGGTTTCGGTATAGAGCGTCCACTCTTCCTTTAGAGTAACGAGCTGCTCTACGCCCCGATTGGTCAAGGAGTAGTATTTGCGCATACGCCCCTGAAACTCTCTAGAGTAGGTGGTCAGAAAGCCACTGGCTTCCAATTTTTTGAGAATAGGATAGAGCGTAGATTCTTTGATATTGGCGATGAGCTTAATGGTTTGGCTAATCTCATAACCATAAGAATCCCCCTGCTCCAGTACAGCCAAGATGAGAAACTCGATCAAGGCAGAGGATGTTGGGAAGTACATGGGAAACCTCCTTTATATTATATAAAAATTTTATATATACTCTTTTCAAATATATTGTATCTCAAAATGGAAGCCCTGTCAAGAAATATGTGTAAAAATTTTACATATAAAAAAACTCCTAGTAAAAACTAGAAGTTTAGAGGATGTTGTCCGCTCGATCCACCATAAAGAGTGAGATGGTCATGATGATATCGATGACTAGAAGGGCAAGGACAGCTGGGATCCAAGATTGGAAAAGGTCAAAACTATAACCAAACAAGGTAGGACCAAAGGCCGCCAAGATGTAGCCCCCTGTTTGCGCTAGACCTGAGAGTTGCGCAGTCTTTTCAGGAGAACTGGTTTTAAGTGAAAAGCAAACCATGAGGTAGGGGAAGAGGGCACTGCAGGCTGTTCCAATCAAGAGATGGACGACTAGCCAGTAGAGGAAATTATTGGCTGGATACAAGAGCATGGCAATTCCCATCATACCAGCGATAGAGATAATTGCCAGCATGATTCGACGATAACCATCTGACAGACGAGTTGTCAGACTTGGAACAGTCATTGAAAAAGGAATGCTGATCAGTGAGAAAATAGAAGCGAGGAGAGCCGCATCACTATTAGAAAGACCAGCACTAATAGCCATAGTTGGCAACCAGGTCATACTTGTATAAAAGAGCAAGGACTGAAGCCCCCCAAAGATAATGATAGCCCAGACATCTTTACTTTTTAGAATATTCTCTTTGACTTGCTTTTCTTTTTGGCTTTCTAGGTGGTGGTTGTGGCAATGATTTGGCAACCATACTAGCAGAGTGACCAGACAGAGAAAACTGAGAACGAGGATGAGGCCCTTCCAAGAACTAGCTTGGGTGATAGGGACCGAAAGATATGAAGCGATGGCTGTCGAAATTCCCATAGCAGTGACATAGAGAGTTGTTAGGAAACTAATCTTTTGAGGCTGATTTGCCTGGATCATACTTGGGAGGAGTACATTGAAGATCGCAATGCTTGCTCCGATGATCAGAGTCCCTAGATAGAGAAGGGGAAGATTGAAAATCCGAATGACAGAGCCAATAGTTAAGAGGAGGAGACAGTAAGTAAAGAGATGTTCTAGTCCGATTTTTTGTGCCAAGCGGCTTGCAAAAGCAGAGAAAAGAGCAAACATCAAGAGAGGGAGACTAGTTAAAATCCCAAGAGAGCTAACCTCCACTCCTAGTCCCTGAGCAATATCTCCTAAAATAGTTGGAAGAGCAGTAAATGGAGAGCGTAAAACAGTTCCGATTAAGACAATTCCTAGAACAAAAAAGAGTGATTGTTTTTTCATGAAAACCTCGATAGGATGATTTTAATAACAGCTTATTTTAAGGTTTTTTCCTTATAATGTCAAGTAATGACAGCCAAGACAGATCAATCAATAGAAGTGAAAATAAAGTGAAAAGGGGCAGGTTTCTTTACTAGAATTTTCCTTGATTTGATATAAAAATAGGAAACTAGGAAATTTTGTGATAAAATAGTGGAAGGAAATCTATACATTGGAGAAAAACTGTGCCTGAAAAGCAAAAAATCAGCGTCTTGATGTCGGTCTATGTAAAGGAAAATCCGACGTTTTTAAGAGAGGCTATCAAAAGTGTTCAAAACCAGACCTTGAAACCGAGCGAACTTGTTCTTGTTGAGGACGGGCCGCTCACACCCGAACTCTATCAGGTGCTAGATGAAGTGGAAGCTCAGTCAGACATTCCAGTGAAACGTTGCCCCTTAGAACAAAATCAAGGTTTAGGTTTGGCTCTTCGATACGGTGTTTTACAGTGCCAGTATGATATTATTGCTCGCATGGATACGGATGATTTAGCCGTTCCGGATCGTTTTGAGAAACAGCTTCAGCTAATGGAGAAAGAAGATCTCGATCTCTTAGGCGGGCATATCGCAGAGTTCATTGACAATCCAGATGAGATTGTGTCTTATCGTCGTGTTCCAACTCAGCACGCAGACATTGTGGCTTACCAAAGAATGAGAAGTGCCTTTAACCATATGACAGTCATGTTCAAGAAGGATATGGTCCTCAAGGCGGGCAACTATGAAGATGGCCTTTACATGGAGGATGACCTCCTTTGGCTCAATATGATTGCTGCAGGTGCCAAGACTGGGAACCTAGATCAAATCTTGTGTAAGGTTCGTGTTGGTGCAGGGATGTTTGAGCGTCGAGGTGGCTTACGTTACCTTAAACTCTATCGTCAAGCTCGCCAACGGATGCTTCAGCGAGGGCAAATTTCTTACATGGAATATGCTAAAAGTGTAGCCATTCAGGCAATTGTTGCACTTTGTCCAGGCTTTGTACGTCAGTTTATCTTCGTCAAACTTTTAAGAAAGAGAAAGTAAGCCCCGATAGACTGAATGATTCAGGTTATCATAACAACAGTATCATCTGACTCTTTTAAGGGGGAGTAAATTCCTATGAATAAAAAACTAACAGATTACGTGATTGATCTGGTTGAAATTTTAAATAAACAGCAAAAACAAGTGTTTTGGGGGATATTCGATATTCTGAGTATGGTGGTTTCCATCATCGTATCTTATATCTTGTTTTATGGCCTTATAAATCCTGCGCCTGTGGATTACGTGATCTACACTCTTTTAGCTTTCCTCCTCTATCAAATCATGATTGCATTTTGGGGACTGAATGCTAGTATCAGTCGTTATAGCAAGATTACGGATTTTATGAAAATCTTTTTCGGAGTGATGCTCAGCAGTGTTCTTTCTTATGGAATCTGCTATGCCTTTCTTCCATTGTTTTCTATCCGTTTCATCGTACTCTTCATTTTGTTGAGTACCTTCCTCATCTTGCTTCCTCGTATCACTTGGCAGTTGATTTATTCTAAGCGCAAGCAAGGTAGCGGAGATGGAGAGCATCGTCGTACCTTCTTGATTGGTGCTGGTGATGGTGGTGCCCTCTTTATGAACAGCTACCAACATCCAACTAGCGACCTTGAGCTAGTGGGGATTTTGGATAACGATGAAAAGAAAAAGGGACAAAAACTAGGTGGCATCCCAGTTTTGGGCTCTTATGATAATCTACCTGAATTAGCTAAACGTCACCAAATCGAGCGTGTCATCGTGGCCATCCCTTCGCTTGACCCATCAGAGTACGAACGCATCTTGCAGATGTGTAATAAACTAGGCGTCAAATGTTACAAGATGCCTAAGGTTGAGACAGTTGTTCAAGGGCTCCATCAACTAGGTAGTGGCTTCCAGAAAATTGATATCACAGACCTTTTGGGCCGTCAGGAAATTCGTCTTGATGAATCGCGTCTGGGTACTGAGATTACAGGCAAGACCATCCTGGTGACAGGAGCTGGTGGTTCGATTGGTTCAGAGATTTGTCGTCAGGTTAGCCGCTTCAATCCAGAACGTATCATCTTGCTTGGGCATGGCGAAAATTCCATCTATCTCGTTTATCATGAATTGATTCGTACATTCCAAGGAATTGATTATGTTCCTGTTATTGCAGATATTCAGGACTATGACCGTCTCTTGCAGGTGTTTGAGCAGTACAAACCAGCCATCGTTTATCATGCTGCAGCCCACAAGCACGTTCCGATGATGGAGCGCAATCCAAAAGAAGCCTTCAAAAACAATATCCTCGGAACCTACAATGTTGCCAAGGCTGTTGATGAAGCCAAAGTACCTAAGATGGTCATGATTTCGACTGACAAGGCGGTCAATCCACCAAATGTTATGGGTGCGACTAAGCGCGTGGCAGAGTTGATTGTCACTGGCTTTAACCAACGTAGCAAATCAACCTACTGTGCAGTTCGTTTTGGGAATGTTCTCGGTAGTCGTGGTAGCGTGATTCCTGTCTTTGAACGTCAGATTGCTGAAGGCGGTCCCGTAACGGTGACAGACTTCCGTATGACACGTTACTTCATGACCATTCCAGAAGCCAGCCGTCTGGTAATCCATGCTGGTGCTTATGCCAAGGACGGAGAAGTCTTTATCCTCGATATGGGCAAACCAGTTAAGATTTATGACTTGGCTAAGAAAATGGTTCTTCTAAGCGGACACACGGAAAGTGAAATTCCAATCGTTGAGGTCGGTATTCGTCCGGGTGAAAAACTCTATGAAGAACTCTTGGTTTCGACCGAATTGGTTGATAACCAAGTCATGGACAAGATTTTCGTTGGTAAGGTAAACATCATGCCTCTAGAAGCTATTGATAAAAAGATTGAAGAGTTCCGTTCACTCAGCGGAGATGAGCTCAAAGAAGCGATTATTTCCTTTGCGAATGAGACAACCCATGCTGAGTAAGAGTGTCCATCTACCTTCATAATGAAACAACTATCGCCAGTTTTCTGAGGAAATCAGAAAGCTGGTTTTTATAAATAGAGAGTAGAGGACGTCGGATATTTCAAAGGTTTAATAAGCGCAACTATTCAAGGGACGATGTTATGTGATCTATCAGGAGAATGATTTCAGACAATCTAAAAACTACCTCTATTTTTAGCTAGTAGTATAACTTTGCAAAATAAGTATTAAAATCAAAAGGAGATTTTTGTATGCTGAGTGCTATTAGGAGTTTTTTCAAAGGCTATGCAAATTTTTCTGGTCGTTCCACACGTCCAGAATTTTGGTGGGTCTGGCTGCTAAATATGGTGATTTTCTTGCCCGCCTACTACTCACTTTTTACTGGAGTAGAATCTGATAAAGCCATCAGGAATATTGCAGTCTTCAGTATGTGTATTATTTTGTTTATAGTAGAGTTTGTTCCTCTACTAGCACTGATAGTACGTCGCTTACGAGATGTGGGTATCCATTGGGCCTATATCTTTATTGTATTTGTTCCTTTGGGGGCAGTAACACTACTCGTTATGCTCGCTATGCCAAGTCAACGATTTGTAGAAAAAGTGATAGAGAATAGTGAAACAAATAAAGAGAACACTGAAGACTCTCAGTTTGAAGAAATGGTACGAAAATATTAAGATATTTCTACTCTATTTTAAAGCGGCTGAGTCGCGCTTCACAGCAAATGATCCCTTCAGAACTTGTCAATCATTCTACTTTATGGTAAACTATACAAATAAAAATAAAGGAGATTATTGTATGTTTAATGCTTATAAGAACTTTTGGAAGGGTTATGTAAACTTTACTGGTCGTTCGACTCGTTCGGAGTACTGGTGGATTTACTTTACAAACTTATTAATCTGTCTTCCTGCTTATACGAAATATCATGCTGTAGTGTCAACTCGTCCGTATAACTTGGAGGCACTCCGTAGTTTACAAGCTATGAGCGGTTTTTACTTCTTTTTAGCGGCTATTCTCATGTTGCCTTCTATCGCCGTGACTGTTCGTCGCTTACGGGATGCTGGTTTCCACTGGGCCTTTATCTTCATTGGTTTGGTTCCTATCGTTGGAGCGATTGCTCTTATTGTGATGCTTGCTTGGCCAAGTAAGAAGGATGAAGATGCAGATACTGAAGAACAGGATCAAATTACTGCTTAAGCATGGAGTTGATTCCTTCTGAAAGTAACAACATATACAAAAAAATACTCCTCAACCTAGTTCACTAGTGTTAGGAGTATTTTTGTATGTTGTATTATTTATAGTTGCTTAATGATATCATCAATGGTACGGGCAATCCAGTCAGGTTGATAGCTGAGCAAATCAGCTTCTTCTCCAAATCCCCAAGTAACAGCGAACTTTTTAATGCCAGTTTCTTGGGCTCCAATCATATCAAACTTGGTGTCCCCAATGATGAGGACTTGGTCTGCAGGGAGTTGATGTGTTTGCAAGGCGTAACGGATGACATCCGCCTTGTGTGGCGTTTCAGGACTAGAACCGTAAATGCCATCAAAGAAATGATGGATTCCCAGATTTTTAGTCATATCATGAGCAGTAGGAGTATTCTTTGTTGTAGTGATGTAGAGAGGGTAGTTTTGCGAAAGCTCTTGGAGCAATTCCGTTATTCGGGGGAAGAGTTGGGCTTCGTGGATGCCTTTTTCCTTGTAGTAAGAGCGGTATATCTGCACAGCTTCTGAGATTTGTTCCTTGGGAAGGCAGGTCGCAAAGCTACTTTCAAGTGGCGGGCCCATGAAACCACGAATGGTTTTGGCATCAGGACTCGGAACTCCTAGTTGTTCAAAGGTATAGGTAAAGGCATTGTGGATCCCGAGGGAACTGTCAACCAGGGTTCCGTCTAGATCAAAAAAGATTGCTGAGATAGAGGGCATAGTTTCTCCTAATAGATATAGATAAGCTTATTCTCCGAAGATTTCTTTTTGTAGGCGACGACCAGTAGGTGTGGCGGCGAGTCCACCCTCAGCCGTTTCACGAAAGGCAGTTGGGAGGCTTGATCCAACTTGGTACATGGCATCTATGACTTCGTCAACAGGGATCTTAGACTCGATACCTGCCAAGGCCATGTCTGCTGCGATAAAGGCAAAGCTAGCTCCCATGGCATTGCGTTTGACACAAGGAACTTCAACCAAACCAGCAACAGGGTCACAGATGAGACCTAGCATATTTTTAATGACAAAGGCAATGGCTTGGCTAGCCTGATAGGGCGTTCCACCTGCAGCCAAGGTCAAGGCTGCGGCACTCATGGCAGAGGCAGAGCCAACTTCGGCTTGGCAGCCACCTTCAGCGCCTGAGATAGAGGCGTTGTTTGCGATAACCAATCCAAAGGCACCAGCAGCAAAGAGGAAATCCAGCTGTTCTTCGTGGCTAAGGTCTAATTTTTGGATAGCAGCAGTGAGAACGGCTGGCAGACAGCCAGCACTTCCTGCGGTTGGAGTAGCGCAGACCAAGCCCATCTTCGCATTGTGTTCATTGACCGCGATGGCATTACGGGCTGCTGATAGGATGGTAAAGTCCGACAAGGCCTTGCCACTTTTGAGATGGCGATCTAGCTTGGCCGCATCTCCACCCGTTAAGCCACTGCGGGATTTGTTTTCACTAAGACCGAGCTCGACAGAGGCTTTCATGACTTCTAGATTGCGTTCCATGAGGAGGAGAACTTCGTCTCGGCATCGGCCGGTCAGTTCATATTCTGTCGCAATCATGAGTTCTGCGACATTTCCTTGGAAGTCTAGATCTGCTTGCTCGACCAATTCTTTGATAGAATAAAACATGTTTCCTCCTACTTAAAGAAATTGACATTGTGGAGATGAGGGATTTTTCGGATTTCTTCAATCGCCTCTTCGCAACTTCGACTATCGACTTCGATAATCATGATGGCTTTTTCTCCAGCTTTTTCCCGAGTCACATTCATCTGGGCGATGTTGATATCAAAACGAGAGAGGGCTTCTGTGACATGGGCAATCATACCTGGAATATCCTGATGCACGATGATGATGGTCGGTGTGTTCATGTTGAGAGAGACAGCAAAGCCGTTAAGTTCCGTAACTTGGATATTTCCTCCACCGATGGAAATTCCTGTCACACTGATGGACTTATGGTCATTCTTTACAGTGATTTTAGTGGTGTTAGGGTGAGGAGCGTTGCTGTCTTTCTGAATGGTCCAGACAATCTTGATGCCACGCTTATGGGCAATCTCTAGACTATTTGGAATATCAGGATCATCCGTATCCATACCTAAAATACCAGCTACGAGAGCGAGGTCCGTTCCATGACCGCGGTAGGTCTTGGCAAATGAATTAAATAATTGGAATTCGACTTCTGTCGGCGTATCATCAAAGATGGAAGAGACGATTTTCCCGATGCGAACAGCTCCAGCAGTATGGCTACTTGATGGGCCAATCATAACTGGTCCGATAATATCAAAGACAGATTGAAAACGAAGTGAGTGCATCTGTTTCCCCTTACAAAGATTCTTATATCTATTATATCAAAGAATGGACCTCTGCGCTTATTTCCCTTATCAAAACCTCGAAATGATTAAAGATAGTATAAAACAAGGCCTTTTGTGACAAAAACCTCCTTAAAACGGTAAATATAAAACATTTTTGTAATATTTCTACATAAAACCGTTAAACAACGGTAACATTTAAAAGGTATCATAGATATATCCAATGGAAGGAGAATTTTTAGATATGTCATTAACAACTAAAAAAATTAAAACAACTATCGCAGGAGTAGCAGCTTTGCTTGCTTTCTTTGCTCCATCACTTGCATCTGCCCAAGAAACTGTAACTTACACAGTTAAATCAGGTGATACTCTTTCAGAAATCGCTGAGAAGTACAACACAACTGTTGAAAAATTGGCAGCAAAAAATAATATCAAAGATATTCACCTTATCTTTGTTGACCAAGTTTTGGTTATCGAAGGAACAGCTCCATCGACAGCAACTGCAACCGCTGTAGCTTCAACAACAACTTACGAAGCACCAGCAGCTGCGGAAGAAACTGCAGAAGAAGTAACTGAAACAACAACCTATGAAGCGCCAGCTACACCAGCGGCTCCAGCAGCAGAAAGCAACACTGTAGCAGCTTCTACTGTAAGTGGTTCTGAAGCAGAAGCCAAAGAATGGATCGCTCAAAAAGAATCAGGTGGTAGCTACACTGCTACAAACGGACGTTACATCGGACGTTACCAATTGACAGATTCATACTTGAACGGTGACTACTCAGCTGAAAACCAAGAACGTGTAGCAGATGCCTACGTTGCAGGACGTTACGGTTCATGGACAGCTGCCAAGAACTTCTGGCTTAACAACGGTTGGTATTAAGAACTAGCTAACAGAAAAATATGTAAAAGTCGAGGAAATCCCTCGACTTTTTTATATTTCCTTTGGTTGATGATAGGTCTCTACTTCTTTTTTGAGATGAGATAGCATGGAGGTTTCATCGGTTAGTTCCAGAAGGGAGAAACCTTTTTGGATAAGTTTAGAATCATCCGTACAAATCCCAATACGGACATAGCAGATAGCAAGCCTATCGTAGCTTTTCTTGTTCTTGGCATCTTCTAGTAAAGTATAGCATATTTGTTTACACATATTTCTATCTTGATTGTATAAGTAAATGGTGGAGAGGTTGAGTAGGATTGCCATTCGCAAGTCATATAAATGTTGGTAGTTTTTATAGACTTCTAAGCGTTGCAAGATTTTTCCAGTGATGAGATGGATAT
>CAUSQY010000034.1:0-14410 GCA_963533645.1 uncultured Streptococcus sp.
AGCGGAACTCATCTTTACTCGTCCACAAGTAGCAGAAACACCTCTTGACTTGTCAGGCTATGAAGCAGCTTTAGCTAAGGCGCAGAAATTGACAGACAAAGAAAATCAAGAGGAAGTGGCTGGAGTTCAGGCGAGCATGAAATATGCGACGGATAACCATCTCTTGACTGAAAGAATGGTCGAGTTCTTCGCAGACTATCTCAACCAATTACAAGATAAGGCTGCTAAACCAGACGCTCCTACAAGCAGCAAGGGTGAAGAGCAACCTCCAGTTCTTGAAGTTCCTGAATATACAGGCCCTTACGGAACAGCTGGAGAAGAAGCGGCTGTTCATGATCTACCTGAGTTTAAGGGCGGTGTCAATGCGGCAGAAGCAGCTGTTCATGACCTAGCTGAGTTCAAGGGCGGAGTCAATGCAGTTCAAGCCTTGGTAAACGAATTGCCAGAATACAAAGGTGGAGCCAATGCGGTTCTAGCAGCTGCAAATGAAGTCCCTGAGTATAGAGGTGGCGTCAATGCAGTTGAGGCCTTGGTAAACGAGAAACCAGCCTACACAGGTGTATTGGCTACTGCTGGAGATCAAGCAGCTCCAACAGTTGAAAAACCTGAGTACCCACTCACTCCAAGCCCAGTAGCTGATACCAAAGCTCTGGAAGATAAAGAAGAGAAACTTCCTGCTACAGGAGAACATGGTTCAGAAGCAGCCCTCTTCTTAGCAAGTGTGAGCATCGCTTTATCTGCTGTAGTCCTTGCGACAAAACGTAAAGAAGATTAATGAGATTTGATTTTAGCAGTTCAAAGCAACTCGAATCAAAAAGGAACAAACAGCCGGAGAGGACCTCTTGGTTCTCTCCTTTTTCAAAGGAGAAATGATACCGCTTACTCATGTATGCGGATGAAAGGAATAGGAGAAAGATGGATAGACATTTTTTTGAGAAACGCTGTCACTATAGTATAAGAAAATTTGCAATAGGTGCAGCCTCCGTTATGATTGGTGCTAGTATCTTTGGAGCCAATATGGTTCAGGCAGCAGAAACAGCAGCACCTTCAGAAACAGAGGGAAGTATCACCCATGTTCAAGCGCTGGATAAGTTACCAGATGATTTAGCTGCTGCGCTTGAAAAAGCAGATGCAGAAGCTGCAACAGAAGCAAGTCATGAAGAAACTCCAGCGACTGACGAAGGAAGCAATCCTACATCAAATGAAGAGGCAAAACCAGAGACAAATCCTGCAAGTCCCAAGCCAGCAGAAACGCCGAATCCGGTTGAAACACCAAAGGCAGACAATAAACCAGCTGAAACTGCTACGCCCACACCAAAACCAGCTGAAAAGCAAATCGAAGATAGAGAAGATGTTAACCACCTCGAAGGTGCTACTGCTCAGGCGAGCAACCATGAGACTGGTACCAACTTTACTGCGGATAAGGCTATCGACGGAGATGACAATACTCGTTGGGCTACAGACAAAGATGTACCAAAACCAACCTTCGAATTAACTCTTCCAAAGACTACTCTCATCAAACATGTAGAAATTGACTGGGATCGTCGTCTTCGTAATGGGCAAAATGACCCAAATATCAAATCTTGGAGTCTCTACTATGCAGGTCAAGAAGACGTGGGCGCTAACGGAGAAAAACAATGGAAACTCGCTCATACCAAGACTGGAGATCCTGTTTTAGATGAGAAAGTAGACCTAGCTGAAAGTATAAAAGCTAAGTACCTCAAATTGGAGGTCAATGATTACCAAGCGGGAACAATGAACTGGAGAAACGTTGGAATCCAAGAAATTCGAGCTTATTCTAACGTTCCGGACCATAGTAAGGTAACGGATATTCGCCAAGTAACCGAACTATCAGTAGCAGAAGACGGACAGTCTCTTGTTCTACCAACTTTACCAGGAAAAGTCAGTCTCATCGGAAGCAATAAACAAGGTGTAATTGACCTTCAAAATCGTATCCATAAACCTTTGACAGATCAACGCGTCAAGGTTATGGTGCAGCAAATCAAAGACAGCCATACTTTCACTAAGGAATTTGAAGTAGTCATCAAAGGGCTACATCAGGATGAAGGTGTGGGTGTCAAACCAAAAGTAGCACCAGCTGTTCAACAATGGTATGGAAAAGAAGGCCAATCTTCTATCACTTCAGATACAGTCCTTGCAACAGGAGATTCAGGATTTGATCAGGCTGCAACCTTCTACCAGTCAGATCTTGCAAGCCGTGGATTGGAACTGACAACAGGTGACAAACAGGCTCAAAAACGAATCGAATTTAAAAAGGTTGAAAACAAAGGTTATGGCAAGGAAGGCTATGGCATCACTATCCAAGATGATGTGATTACCATCGAAGCTGCTACAAACACAGGAGCCTTCTACGCAACTCGTACTCTTCTTCAAATGGGAGAAACAGACCTACAAAATGGCGAAATTCGTGATTTCCCAAGTTTCAGCCACCGTGGCTTTATGTTAGATACAGGTCGTAAATTTATCCCTTATGACACCCTTGTAGACATCATGCTAAACATGGCCTACTACAAGATGAACGACTTGCAGTTGCACCTTAATGATAACTATATCTTCCTCAAGGAACACTTGGCAGGTAAGAATTTAAGTCCAGAAGAACAACTCAAGTATGTACTTGAACATGCCAAGACTGGTTTCCGTGTGGAGACAGATATTGTCGGTAAGAATGGTCAAAAATTAACATCAGATGAGCATTATACTAAGGAAGAAATGCAAAACCTGATTAAATTGGCCAAGGCCTTGCATATCAACCTAGTACCAGAAATTGATACACCAGGTCATGCCCTGTCCTTTGTCAAAGTTCGTCCAGACCTCATGTATCAAGGTAGTCTGAGCGATTATGCAGGCAAGCACAATGTCGAACGAGTTGCCATGCTAGACTTGGACACTAAGTATGAAGAAACTCTTAAATTTGTCAAATCCGTCTATGACAAACTCCTAGATGGACCAGATGCACCGCTTCATGGCGTGTCCACTGTTCATATTGGAACGGATGAATACTATGGTAGCCGCGAAAGCTATCGTCGCTATGTCAATGACTTGACCCAATATATCAAGTCAAAAGGCTATACACCTCGTATCTGGGGTTCCCTCAGTGCGAAACGTGGGAACACTCCTGTTGATTGGAACGGAGTAGAAGTTGATATTTGGAGTATTCATTGGCAACGACCAAATGAAGCCATTGCTCAGGGAGCTAAGATTATCAACATCACGGATGTGCCGACATATAGTGTCCCAAGTGGAAGCAATAGTCAAGCAGCCTACGGGGACTATGCCAACTACGAACGCCAGTACAATAGCTGGACACCGAATGATTTCAGAACAGGTGGAGGTCCACTTCTACCAGCTTCTCATCCAAGTATCCTTGGTGGTGGGCACGCAGTTTGGAATGACAATATCGACCTTCATGAGACAGGCTTGACCTCTTATGATATCTTTAAACGCTTCTTCAAGAGCATGCAAACTACTGCAGAACGTACTTGGGGATCTGATCGTGCGGCCGCGACCTTTGCAGAACGTACCCTACCAACTAGCCCTTATGCACCACAGTCAAATCCTGATAGAGCGATTGATCAAAGTGATTTGTTTACCATCAATCCTGAAACAGTCAAGAACTATGCAAGCAAGAAGGTGAAGACAAGTGAGCAAGGTTTGGCTTTTGAGAAAGACAGCAGCATCGAAGGCTTAGCAGGTGATGTTGGTCCAAGTCACGTCTTGAAGTTTGATGTGACTGTCACTGGAGACGGGGAACAAACCTTCTCAACAAGTGGGGACAACCGTATCTATCTAGCTGATAAAGACGGCTACCTTGCTTATAAATTTGAACAGTTCCATATCCAATTCAATAAAAAACTTGAAAAGAACAAACGTTATCAAATCTCTATTGTGACCAAACCACAATCAACCGAAGTCTATGTGGATGGTGAAAAGATTGAGCGTATCGCAAATCCAGCTCATCCTCGCTTTGCCAACAATAGCTTGGTACTACCGCTTGAAAGCATCGGTGGCTTCAAAGGAATCCTGCATAGTGCAGAGTTGTCAGACAAACCATTTGTAAATCCTCGTTTGATTTCAAATGATAAAATTACTGCAACCGCAAGCAGTCAGCAACTTCCAGGAAACGCGACTGAAGGTGCTGTTGAAAAGGCCTTTGACAATGATCCAAATACCTTCTGGCATACTAAGTGGACTGGTGACACTGCGCCATACACCCTTACTATGACCTTGAAAGAAGCAGAAAAAGTCAATGGCTTGACTTATCTCCCACGTCCAGGTGGTGGAAATGGTGTCGTTACCCGCTACGAAATCTACGCACAAAAAGATGGCCAAATGGTCAAGGTTTCAGAAGGAAACTGGGACAACAATGCCCAAGAAAAAACAGTTAACTTTGCGGCTATACATACCAACAAGATTGAGTTGAAAGTATTGGAAGGCGTTGGTGGTTTTGCAAGTGCAGCCGAAGTTCATCTATTGAAACCTGTCAAAGAAGAGCAAGAAACGCCTGCACCAAGTCAACCAGAAAAACCAACTACTCCTGAAAAACCAAAAGTAGACCAAACAGGTGATGGAACAGTTGAATTGGCAGATCAATTCACTGCAAGTAAACCAGCTAGCGAAGACAGCATTGCAGCTGCTAGCAAGAGCGCAGACTATCTCAAGAAAGAGTACAAAGTCTTCCCAACGCCACAAAAAGTGACTTATGGAGAAGGTGTCACAGCTCTTCGTAAGCAAGTCAATCTGGTTATGGGCGATCAACTCGATATCTATACTCGCAATCGCTTGAAGAGTGTCTTGCAGGACAATCAAGTATCTTATACAACTGGTAAGGCGGCAATCGCTGGCGCCACCAATATCTATCTTGGAGTGCATGGACAAGGTTCACAAGCAGAACAAAACTTGTCCAATGTTCCAGCAGGCCTCTTTGACAAGATTGATGCCTATGTTTTGAGCATCAAGGATAATTCGATTTCCATCGTCGGAAAAGACACAGATGCGGTCTTCTATGGTTTGACAACCTTGAAACATATGCTCAAGGAAAGTCAAGTTCCAGTCCTTCGCAATGTGACAGTAGAAGATTACGCAGAGCTCAAGAATCGTGGTTTTATTGAAGGTTACTATGGAAACCCATGGTCTAACGCAGATCGTGCAGAGCTCATGCGTTTTGGTGGCGATTTGAAATTGAACCAATACTTCTTTGCACCAAAAGATGATCCATACCACAACAAGAAATGGCGTGAACTTTATCCAGAAGAAAAACTAGCTGAAATTCGTGAACTTGCTCGTGTTGGAAATCAAAGTAAAACTCGCTATGTCTGGACCATCCATCCATTCATGAACAACCGTATCCGTTTTGGCAATGAAGCGCATTACCAAGAAGATTTGGCAACCATCAAGGCTAAATTTACCCAGTTGATGAAAGTGGGTGTCCGCGAATTTGGTATCCTTGCAGATGATGCTCCAAGCCCAGTCGGAGGCTACAATAGCTATAACCGCTTGATGCAAGATATGACTAAGTGGTTGACTGAAATGCAGGGGACTTACAGTGGTCTTCGCAAAGAAATGATCTTTGTTCCTGGACAGTATTGGGGTAATGGACGTGAGGATGAGTTGAAATCCCTCAATGAAAATCTCCCAAGTTCAACATCCATGACCTTGACGGGTGGTAAGATTTGGGGTGAAGTCTCTGAAAGCTTCCTTTCAACTCTCAAGAACAATCTATCCGCAGGTGGCAAGACCTATCGCCCAGTTTCACTTTGGATTAACTGGCCAGTAACAGATAACTCTAAACAACACTTGATTCTAGGTGGTGGTGAGAAATTCCTTCATCCAAATGTGGATCCAAGCTTGCTATCTGGTATCATGTTGAACCCAATGCAACAGTCTGAACCATCTAAGATTGCCCTCTTTTCAGGAGCTCAATACTCATGGAAACAGTGGAAATCAGAAGAAGAAGCTAAGAAAATCAATGACATTGCCTTCAACTTTGTTGAAAATGGTCATTTTGAAGATAGCAAGGTATCAGCAGCCTTCCGCGAACTTGGTAAGCACATGATCAACCAAAACATGGATACTCGTGTCGTCAAACTAGAAGAATCGGTAGACTTGGCTCCAAAATTGACAGACTTCATGACTAAGCTCAAAGCAGGTCAGGATGTGACTGCAGAACGTGCAGCCTTGCGAGCTGAATTTGCCAAGATTAAAGAAGCAGCCGAACTCTATAAAGCATCAGGTGATAAAAAGATGGTTGCCCAAATCCACTATTGGTTGGATAATGCAATCGATCAAATGAATGCCCTCGATGCCTTCCTTACAGGAACAGAAGCTATGGCTACAAACGATGCAGCCAAACTTTGGGACAGCTACTATAAAGGTTTGAAATTGTACGAACAGTCTCAAACTCACACCTTCCATTATGTAGACCATATGGAAAAGGCTGAATTGGGTGTTCAACACATTCGTCCATTTATCCTATCCTTGAAAGAAGTTCTAGCGTCTGAAGTTCAAAAAGTCTTGCATCCAGACCAAATCATCAGCACCTTTATCACCAATCGAACAGGTGTAGAAGGTGGTTTGGCAGAAGTAACGGATGGCGATTTGGCAACTCATGCGATTATTAAATCACCAAACAGTATCAAGACAGGTGATTATATCGGTATGAAGTTCAACAAGCCGGTAGCGATTCAAACCTTGACCTTTGCTATGGGAACCCAGGCAAATCCACGTGATACCTTTAGTAAGGCAGAAGTGCAGTATCAAGATGAAAATGACAACTGGGTAACCTTGAAAGAGCCAAGTTATGTCGGAAATGAATCCCTTCTTAAGTTTGAGAATCTCACTATCAAGGCTAAGGCAGTTCGCATGATTGCGACAGCAGACCGCGAGAACACTTGGTTTGCAGTTCAGGAAATTGCAGTCAACCGTCCAGTTGAAAAAGCTCGTAGCCAACAAGCAACGACAGTTAGTCTAAGCTCAAACTTAGTTTACAAACTAAATACCTCAGCTCGTCAAATCACTGATGGCAAGGACAATACAGAAGCCATGATGGCAAACGCTGACGGTAGCAATACCACTCCAGTAGATGCCTGGGCACAACTGGACCTCGGTGAAGTCAAGTCAGTCACTAAAGTTCGCCTTCGTCAAGGAACAGGTGATAAACTTGCCGCAGGTGTGCTTGAGTATTCTACAGATGGAACTACATGGCAAGAGTTGGAACGCCTATCGGGAGAACAAACCAAGGAAGTGACTAGAGCAATCAATGCTCGTTATATCCGAGTCCGCAATACCAAAGTGCTCGACCTCTGGTGGCGTATCCAAGACTTCTCTGTTGAGACACGTTCTGGAAACAATGAGTTAACGGACACCAACGTCGATGCTTTGAAGGAAACGCCGGTAGTGGATAGCTTGGGCAGTTACGAGCTTCAAATTCCAGCTGGAACTAAACTTCCTGCTCATAGCTATCTAGGTATGAAACTTGACCGTATCCATCAAATCAAGAGTATCCAGCTCCAAGGCCAAGCCAACCCAGCTCTTAGTCTTGAGTACTCTGCAAATGCGCAAGAATGGCTGCCAGCGAGCCAGTTGACTGATAGATCTGCAGCAAGCCACTTGGTACGTTATGTGCGTCTGGTCAACAAAACAGATCAGGAGCAAGCTGTGACAGCCACTTCTCTCCTTGTGACAACCAAAGAAGTGCAACCAACCAAACTAGAATCTACAACTATGGGCATTCATCCAACATACGGAAGCAATGATGTTCGTAAACTGAACAACCTAGATCAACTATTTGACGGTGTTTACAACAACTTCGTTGAGTTTTCAGACTATGCTCGTAAAGATGGTCATGTGACCTTAAAACTTGGTAGCGAACGCACTATTAAGAAGATTAGAGCTTATATCCAAGACGGAACGCAAAACTATCTTCGTGATGGTAAGCTTCAAGTCAGCCAAGACGGTAAAACTTGGACTGATGTCGTTACAGTAGGAGATGGTGTGGCTAATAGCACACACGATGATTCATTGACAGATGGTTGGACACATGATTCTAAGATGCCAGGAAATCGCTATATCGAGGGTGAATTGACGACACCGGTCAAAGCCAACTATCTCCGTGTCCTCTATACAGCGGATTATGATGCCCGTTTTGTAGGATTTACAGAATTGGTCATTAACGATGGTGAATTTGTCAAACCAATCAATGATCCAACAGTAGAAGGAAGTAGTGGAGAAAGCAAAGGCAACCTCTACAATAATCTTGTAGACGGAAAAGTCTTGACCAGCTACAAGTCTGAAAAAGAGAAGGGCGAGTTGGTTTATCACTTGTCTGAGCCGACCAATGCTAACCACCTTCGTCTCGTTTCCAGTCTTCCTGAAGGAGCGAAAGCACGTATTCTTGCTAGAACACTCAAGGATGGTCAAGACAGCTGGACAGACCTTGGTGCCATTACATCTAGTCTCCAAACTTTTGCTATCCGAAATGGCGGCTCTCTTCTAGACGTTAAACTCGTCTGGGAGGGCGGCAAGGCTGAGTTTTATGAATTGGCAAGCTTCCATCAAGAATTAACAGAAGAACCGGTTCAATCAAGCAAGGGTGAAGAACCAGCACCTGTTCTGGAGGTTCCTGAATTCACAGGTGGTGTCAATGCAGTTGAAGCCCTAGTACATGAACTTCCAGAGTACACAGGCCCAGTAGCGACAGTAGGTGACCAAGCTGCTCCGACAGTAGAGAAACCTGAGTTCAAGGGCGGTGTCAATGCAGTGATGGCTCTAGTACATGAACTTCCAGAGTACACAGGTCCAGTAGCAACAGTAGGTGACCAAGCTGCTCCGACAGTAGAGAAACCTGAGTTCAAGGGCGGTGTCAATGCAGTGATGGCTCTAGTGCATGAATTACCAGAATACACAGGCCCAGTAGCAACGGTAGGTGAGCAAGCTGCTCCAACAGTAGAGAAACCTGAGTTTAAACTTAGCTCACTTGCTTCAGATGAAGGTAAGACACCGGCACCGGATCTAAAACAAGAAGTGACGAAGCAAGAAACTGCTGAACAAAGCTTGCCAGCAACAGGTGAGAGCCAATCTGATACAGCTCTCTTCCTTGCAGGTGTTAGCCTAGCACTATCTGCTCTCTTTGTAGCAAAAACGAAGAAAGACTAGTATTTCGTAAAACCTCTTAACAAGATTACGAAATCCGTTTCCTATCTTTCCAAATGAGGTTTATAGTACAGAAAAAGCCTGAGAAGATGTCTTCTCAGGCTTTTGTTAAGCACATAAATGCAATAGTGTTATGAAAAAATCACCCAGAAAAATCTGGGTGATAAATGTTATGGTTGTGCTGGTTGAGGATTCTGATTTTGGTTCTGGTTTTGTTGACCAGGCGTTGTATTTGGTTGCTGGTTATTAGTATTATTGTTTGCACTATTATTCGTGCTTGGAGTAGTTGAACTTGACTGTGAAGTTGAACTTTCTGATGTCGAGCTCGAACTTTCAGGTGTTGGGGCCTGTTGCGGAGCAGGAGCAGTCCATGCAGAACGAGCACCGTTTTTAAAGACGAACTCCCCACTTCGATAGAGGCCTTCTGGCATAGTCCAGTCGCCAGGGTTGTTATCCTCAGACAGATAAGTCATCATTGAACGGTAGACCTTAGCTGCAACATAGAAGCCATCACCAACGATAGGAGTCAGGCGGTTTGAGTAACCTGTCCATACAGCCATTGAATATTTGCGAGTATAACCAACAAACATTTCGTCTGGAGCTACATAACCAGTATTTTTGATGTAGTTTTCAATTTCATCGTCTGTATAGTTTGATGTACCAGTCTTACCAGCTTGAGGTAGCCAAGGGAGATAAGCACCACGACCTGTTCCGTATGCCAAGACAGTCTTCATCATTTCTGTCATCATATAGGCGGTCGTCTCTTTCATGGCACGAGTACCAGGATCAGCGTATTCTTTTGAGCTACCATCACTAAAGACGATTTTATTGATATACATTGGTTTATGGTAGATACCACCGTTTGCAAAAGCAGCGTAAGCAGCAGCCATTTTCTCACTACTTGCTCCGTACTTTTTGTTTGACTCAGTTGTATTACTTGAAATCGCGTTGGCATAGTGCATATCTGGATAGTCAATACCGATTCCATTTAGGAAGGTCTTGGCTCTATCCAAACCAACTTTGTTCAAGGTTTCTACAGCAGTTACGTTCCGTGATTGTTGGAGCGCATATTGGATGGTGATGTTTCCAAAGTAACTTCTATCCCAGTTGTAAACAGGGGTATCTGTTCCAGGATAGTTATAAGGAACATCATGTACAATCGAAGCAGTTGAATCATAGATATCGTACTCCAAAGCAGGGGCATAATCTGTGATTGGCTTCATGGTTGATCCCCAGTCTCGGTTGGTTTCAACAGCTTGGTTGATTCCAAAAGAAACATTGCTTGATTGGTGACGAGAACCTAGTTGGGCTATAACTTTTCCGTTTGTCACGTCCACAATCGTTGAAGCTACTTGCATTTCATCATCTGGATAGTTGACATACTCGTCGGTATTGTAGATATCCCAGAGATGTTGTTGAACTTTAGGATCAACGTTGGTGTAGACATCCATACCAGTCGTTAAGAGATTGTATCCTGTTTCTTGTTCGACTTGATCAATTACCTCTTTGAGATAGTTGTCCATGTATGGAGGATAACTATTAGCCGATTTTAGACTTTGAAGTCCATCTGTAATCGGAGTATTAATCGCTTTTTCATATTGCTCAGCTGTAATGTAACCTTGTCCCTTCATCTCAGAGAGGACGAGATTACGACGTTCTTGAGCAGCTTCTGGATGCGAGTAGGGATCATACTGGTTTGGAGCCTGAGGCATACCAGCAAGGAGAGCCAATTGAGGAATGCTTAGATCTTTGAGGTCCTTACCATAGTAACTTTGGGCAGCAGTCTGCATTCCGTAGTTACCGTTTGACATGTAAACCTTGTTGATGTAGTAGGTCAAGATCTCTTGTTTAGTCGCTTTTTGTTCTAGCTGAACGGCTAACCAAGCTTCCTGAGCCTTACGAGAAAGGGTTTGATCAGAAGTTGACGTAGAGAAATAAGTTAACTTGATTAACTGCTGCGTCAAGGTTGAAGCTCCCTGAAGGCCACCACCACCACGAAGATTTCGTAGAGTGGCACCGAGGATACGGATCGTGTCAATTCCTCGGTGATTAAAGAAGCGATGGTCCTCAATCGAAACAATAGCGTTGACCAAATCGGTCGGTATTTCGTTTGCTTGGGCATTGACCCGACGTTCCGATCCAAGATCAGCGATAAGCTCGTCATTGCTATCATAAATCTTACTTGACGTTGTAGCGACTAGTTTACTTTCAGAAAGTTCAGGAGCCTTGCTAACATAATAGAGGAAGAGACCTCCACCAAGCATTACAGCTGCGATAAATACAGTTAAGAGACTGATACTGACATACTTAGCTATTCGCAGAAAAGTTTGTTTGTTCATCTTGTTTTACCACCTAGTAAATGTTCTTTGATAATGTCGAGGTAGGGAATTTGAGGGAAGGCACCAGGCTCAATCCTATATCCATTTTCTCGAATATATCCAAGTGGCATTGACTTCTGTCCCTTATCTTGATGATAGAAACGGATCAAGTCAATAGCCGGTAATAAGTAGGTTTCTTGCTGAGAAGAAAAGTGAAGGAGTACAAAGCAGATTCCTTGCTGGGCAAGGACTTGTTCCATATGCTGGATCTGATGAAGATGAAAATTCTTCATCGGTATCGCATGTTTTTGCCTGGTTTCCTTTGCTTCAAAGTCGATGTAGTATCCATCATAAACCCCTGAATAGTCAGTAGTTGAGGCTTGTCTAAAGTAGGCTTCAACAATCTTGGCACGACTTCGTTGGGGATAGTCGACACGTACGATTTGGATGGGAGTCGGTTTCTTGTGAATAACTGCCAACCCATGCGACAAATAGTAGTCGTTTGTAGCATTGATCATCTTTTCAAAAGACATTCCCCGATTTGCGAAATTTTTAGTTTGTGACAGGGGTGCTTGTCTCTTTTGAGATGAAATTTTATGTGGATAGTTGACCATAATTCTCCTTATTGGTACAATAACATCACTCTATTATATCATAAATTTACAAAGAAAGGGTTAAAAATGACATCAGCCTTGATTTTAGGCTATTCAGCCTTCGACCTTGGTCTCTTTAATGACAAGGATATTCGCGTTGATATTATTAAAACAGCCATTCGGAGAGACCTGGAACGTCTAGCTGAGGATGGGGTGACATGGCTTGTCTTTACAGGGACTTTGGGCTTTGAGTACTGGGCGCTTCAGGTAGCGAAAGAAATGAAAGCAGATTATGGATTTCAGCTGGCGACCATTTTTGATTTTGAAACCCATGGCAGTAATTGGAATGAAGCAAATCAAGCGAAATTGAGTGAGTTCAAGCAGGTTGATTTTGTCAAATACGCCTATCCACAATATGAGCACAAGGGACAACTACGCGATTATCAGAGATTTCTGCTGGAAAATACAGATACTTGTTACCTTTTTTACGACGAAGAAAACGAAACCAAGTTACGATATTTTTACCAAATGATGAAAAATCAAGCGGACTATGTTACAAGAAGATTAACATTTGAGGACTTGAATGAAATAGTAGAAAATTTTTCTGAAAAGTAAGCCTTTGACCTTGATTTTTACTTGTCTTTTTTTATATAATAATACTAGTAACCCAGAATGGAGAGAGACATGGCAAGTATTATATTTTCAGCGAAAGATATTTTTGAACAAGACTTCGGACGTGAAGTACGTGGATATAGCAAAGCAGAGGTAGATGAATTCCTAGACGATGTGATTAAGGATTATGAAACCTACGCAGCTTTGGTCAAATCCCTTCGTCAAGAGATTGCTGATTTGAAGGAAGAATTATCTCATAAACCACAGGTAGCTCCAACTCAACCAGACTCTATTGAAGTAACGGCTTCTACTTCAATGACAAACTTTGATATTTTGAAACGCTTAAATCGTCTCGAAAAAGAAGTATTTGGTAAGCAAATCTTAGACAACCAAGATTTATAATTGACTAAGGAATGAGTGCAATTTTTGGATAATCGCGTGAAGAGGTTCTCTTTTCATGAGGAAAGTCCATGCTAGCACAGGCTGTGATGCCTGTAGTGTTTGTGCTAGGCGAAACCATAAGCCTAGGGACGAGAAATCGTTACGGCAGTTGAAATGGCTAAGTCCTTGGATAGGCCAGAGTAGGCTTGAAAGTGCCACAGTGACGGAGTCTTTCTGGAAACAGAGAGAGTGGAACGCGGTAAACCCCTCAAGCTAGCAACCCAAATTTTGGTCGGGGCATGGAGTGCACGGAAACGAACGTAGTACTCTGACTGCTATCAGCTGTATGCTGTTAGTGGTAGACAGATGATTATCGAAGGAAGTGGTCCTAGTCACTTCTGGAACAAAACATGGCTTATAGAAAATTGCATATAGGTTGGGGCTGAGAAATCTTTCTCAACCTCATTTTTTAAAGTGAACAAGAGAAAGGTCTTGCAAGACTAGAAATGAAAGAACAATTTAATTTAATCGCAACTGCTGCGGCGGGTCTAGAAGCTGTCGTTGGACGTGAGGTGCGAGACCTTGGTTATGATTGCCAGGTTGAAAATGGGCGTGTCCGCTTCCAAGGAGATGTGAAGGCAATCATTGAGACCAATCTTTGGCTTCGCGCAGCGGATCGCATCAAGATTGTAGTCGGAAGTTTTCCAGCTAAGACTTTTGAAGAGCTTTTTCAAGGTGTTTTTGCTCTAGATTGGGAAAGCTATCTCCCGTTAGGAGCGCGTTTCCCGATATCAAAGGCAAAATGTGTCAAGTCTAAACTCCACAACGAGCCCAGTGTTCAGGCTATTTCTAAGAAGGCTGTTGTGAAGAAATTACAAAAACACTATGCCCGTCCAGAAGGAGTTCCCTTGATGGAGACTGGTCCCGAGTTTAAGATTGAGGTATCTATCCTGAAAGATGTGGCAACTGTCATGATTGACACGACAGGTTCTAGCCTTTTTAAACGAGGATATCGTACGGAAAAGGGTGGGGCGCCGATCAAGGAAAATATGGCAGCGGCCATTTTACAACTCTCTAACTGGTATCCAGACAAGCCCTTGATTGATCCGACCTGCGGATCAGGAACCTTCTGCATCGAGGCGGCTATGATAGCTAAGAAGATGGCCCCTGGTCTTCGCCGTTCCTTTGCTTTTGAAGAATGGAACTGGGTCAGCGATCGGTTAATTCAAGAAGTGCGTACGGATGCTGCCAAGAAAATTGACCGTGAACTGGAACTGGATATCATGGGCTGTGATATCGATGCTCGCATGGTGGAAATTGCCAAGGCAAATGCTCAAG
>CAUSQY010000035.1:0-13524 GCA_963533645.1 uncultured Streptococcus sp.
AGGCCAATCAAGTAGAGGTAAGTGAGGGTTTGAGTCAGTCTACGTTTGAGTTTGATTGAGTTATTCATCTTAGACGTCCTCCATATCAAATGCGTGTAGTTTCTTGAATGCGATCATAGAGATTGAGATGACAATGATAGAGATAATCAAGGTAACAGCTGCCGCCATAGAGTATTGAGGAGATGTACCTGTTGTCAAACGGTAAATCCATGAAATCAAGATATCGGTTGAACCAGCTCCACCACCGACACTACCAGGTCCTCCAGCATTGAAGAGGTACATGATAGAGAAGTTGTTAAAGTTGAAGGTGTATTGGCTAATCAATGTTGGAGCTGCAACAGCCAAAATCATTGGGAAAGTGATGTTGCGGAATTTTTGCCAAGCATTAGCACCATCGATGTAAGCCGCTTCGTAGAGGTCGTTAGGAATAGACTGCAAGATACCCAAGGTCAAAACGTAGATGTATGGGAATCCTAGCCAGCCTTGCATCATAATCAAGGCAACCTTAGTCCAAGTTGGATTTGTTTTCCAAGGGATAAGAGCTCCATCTAGGAAAGGAAGGACCTTAGACAAAAGAGGCAAGACTTGGGTGTTGATAGCACCAACACTATCATTAAACATGTTTGAGAATGTCAAGATAGTGATGAAGGCTGGAACAGCCCAAGGAAGAAGGAAAATAACACCGAAGATACGTTTTCCTTTGATAAATGGTTGGTTGGCAATGATTGCTGTAAAGATACCAATGACAATCTGCAAGGTAGAAGCAGCCAAGGCCCAAATAATGGTCCAAGAAAGAACAGAACCAAAGGCTGAACGGAAGGTGCTCAAGCTCCAGATGTTTGTGAAGTTCGTCAAACCAACCCAGTCCAACAATTTGTTTGGTGGCAAGTGTTGGAAGTCGTAGTTGGTAAAGGCGATCATCAAGGTTACGATAACAGGGAAGATAATCGCAAAGGTCATCGCTACATACGATGGGATGATTAAAAGGTATGGGAATCCATTCTCATAAATTCCTTTAATCATGTCCTTGAAGGTACGAGCTACAGGAATGCCGTTGTTGATACGTTTAGCAGTCGTATGTGCATCCTTGATATTAAAGATGTAAAAGAGCAAGTAAACGACAACAAAGATAGAATGGAAAGCACCACGAATCAGCATGAAAAGTGAATTATCACGACCAGGCTTTTCACCAAGTGTGATCAAATTGCTCAATTCAGGGCTTGCAAGTGTTAGAAAATACAGAACAAATAAAACGGTAACACCAAGGAAAATCAATCCTTTAGCTTTTTGTTTGTTATAGATTTGTCCTAAACCAGGAATGATTGACAGCAAGGCTGCTTTGCGAGGCTGTTGTTTTTCCATGATTACTCCTTTCATAGGATGCGAGATAAAACTCGGATTCGATCGTAAGATACGTGCGTATGATAATAGGCGTATCTATAAATTCAAAGGGGGATTTTGCTTCCACCCCCCTTGAACAAATCGATTATTCACCAAATTTTTGTTTGATTGTTTCCTTGATTAATGTTACAGCATCGTTAGCAGCTGTTTTTGCATCTTTCTTACCACTTACAGCTTCAAAGAGCATTGTTTTCGCTGGATCCCAAACAGCTGACATTTGTGAGATGTTTGGCATTGGTTGAGCGTTCTTGAACTGTTTGATAACAGATGTTGTCAACTCATCGTTTTTACCTTCAGCATAAGTACGAGCTTCAGTATTAGCTGGGATTTCGTTAGTAGTATCGTAGAATGCTTTTTGTTGTTCAGTTGATACAAGGAAGTCTACAAATTTTTGAGCTCCTTCAAGGTTCTTAGTGCTTGCTGGGATAACCCAAGCCTTACCACCACCAAATGTTTCATAGTTTTTACCGTTTGGAAGAGTTGGGATAGTCGTAACACCGTAGTTTACTTTAGCATCTTTGAATGCTTGAGCTTTCCAAGGACCATCGATGATAGCAGCAGTTTTGCCTTCTTGGAATTGAGTTTGGATTAAGTTTGGAGCTCCTTCAGTATCTTGCATACCTTTAGGCCATTTTTCATACCAAGATTTAGCATAGTTGATAGCTGTAATTGAACCTTCGTTTGCAAGACCGATATCTTTAGGATCTTTACCATTTTGACCGAATACATAACCACCATTACCAGCAAGGAGTCCGTATGCGTAGTAGAAGTTTGTCCAGTCAGCTAGGAAGGCAGTAGTTTTGCCGTCTTCACCAGCGAAAGCGTATTTGCTGTCTTTAGCAAGATTTTCCAAATCAGCAAATGTTTTAGGAGCTTCTTTGAGCAAATCTTTGTTATAGTACAAAACGAGTGATTCGATAACAGCTGGAGCACCATAGACCTTACCACCGACAGTTACAAGTGATTTTGTTTTATCGTCTGTCTTTGCACCGTCGCTAAGAGTAACTTCTGAAAGTTGTCCGTCAGTACCAAGGCTACCTACACGGTCGTATGGAGCCATCATAACGTCAGCAGCTTTACCAGATTGGTTGTCAAGTGAAAGGTTATCAAGACCACCCATTTGGTCACCTGTTTTGATAGTAACTTTTACGCCAGATTCTTTTTCGTAAGCTTTTGCAGCAGATTCAGCGAAGGCTTTATATTGGTCTTCAACGTAGAAAGTAAGTTCTTGTGCTTCTGAAGAGCTAGTATCAGCTGCTTTGTCAGCAGATTTGCTTCCGCAAGCTACCAAGAGCAAGCTAGCGAGAGTAGCAGTTCCGAGCACAGCAGCGCTCTTCATGAATTTAGATGACATAGTGTATTCCTCCTAAAGAATAACAGTATAATTTATTTAGAAAACGCAAACGTTTTCTTTTATGAGCCTAGTATAGCACAAATAGAAAACGGTTGCAAGCTTTTTTAAAAAGTTTTTTAAAAAAATTTTAAGGTTTCAAACATTTGTTAAAGCCCATATATAGGAAAGAACTTGAAATGTTTGTTTTTTTGAATTGAAAATATATTAGGAAAACGATTGCGTAAATTTGGCTCAGTTTTTCAGAAAATAGAGCAGATATTGGGAATGAATTATCTTAAATCAGAAAATCTTTAAAATTTTTTCGCTCATTTCATAAAATATCAGTGGCAACAAGTTTTGTTTGATTAAAATAATTCAAAAAAATTTTTTAAAAACGCTTGCATTTGTTTTTGAAATGCGTTATACTTAAATTAACGCAAACGTTTGCGCCTTAATTGCGCAACGTTTTATAACAAACACATGAGGTGCTATTATGAAAAAACGTCAAAGTGGTGTGTTGATGCACATCTCTTCTCTGCCAGGAGCATACGGGATTGGATCATTTGGGCAGACTGCCTATGATTTCGTTGATTTCTTGGTTCGTACGAAGCAACGTTACTGGCAAATCCTCCCTCTTGGGACAACAAGCTATGGAGATTCTCCATACCAATCATTCTCAGCCTTTGCTGGGAATACGCATTTTATCGACCTTGATATCTTGGTAGAGCAAGGCTTGCTCGAAACCAGTGATCTTAAAGGTGTTGACTTTGGTAGCGATGCATCTGAAGTTGACTATGCGAAGATTTATTACGCACGTCGTCCACTTTTAGAAAAAGCAGTGAAACGCTTCTTGGAAGTGGGTGATGTCAAAGATTTTGAGAAGTTTGCTCAAGACAACCAATCATGGCTCGAACTCTTCGCAGAATATATGGCTATCAAAGAGCATTATGACAATCTTGCTTGGACAGAATGGCCAGATGCAGATGCTCGTGCGCGTAAAGCTTCAGCACTTGAAAGCTACCGTGAGAAATTGGCAGACAAGTTGGTTTACCACCGTGTGACTCAATACTTCTTCTTCCAACAATGGTTGAAATTGAAAGCTTACGCTAACGACAACCACATCGAAATTGTTGGAGATATGCCAATCTATGTTGCGGAAGATTCAAGCGACATGTGGGCAAATCCACATCTCTTCAAGACAGATGCCAATGGTAAAGCAACCTGCATCGCAGGATGCCCACCAGATGAGTTTTCTGCCACTGGTCAGCTTTGGGGGAACCCAATCTATGACTGGGAAGCAATGGACAAAGACGGTTACAAATGGTGGATTGAACGCTTGCGCGAAAGCTTCAAAATCTACGATATCGTTCGTATCGACCACTTCCGCGGTTTCGAATCTTACTGGGAAATTCCTGCTGGTTCCGATACAGCAGCACCTGGTAAATGGGTGAAAGGTCCAGGCTACAAACTCTTCGCAGCCGTTAAGGAAGAGCTTGGTGAGCTAAACATCATCGCAGAAGACCTTGGTTTCATGACAGATGAAGTCATTGAGTTGCGTGAACGTACTGGCTTCCCAGGGATGAAGATTCTTCAATTTGCCTTCAATCCAGAAGACGAAAGTATCGATAGTCCACACTTGGCACCTGCTAACTCTGTTATGTACACAGGAACACACGATAACAATACGGTCCTTGGTTGGTACCGTAATGAAATCGACGATCCAACTCGTGAATACATGGCTCGTTACACGAACCGTAAAGAGTATGAAACAGTGCCACACGCAATGCTTCGCACAGTATTTTCATCCGTTAGCTTCATGGCTATTGCAACCATGCAAGACTTGCTAGAACTAGATGAGTCAGCTCGTATGAACTTCCCATCTACTCTTGGCGGAAACTGGTCATGGCGTATGACAGCAGACCAACTCACACCAGCGGTTGAAGAAACTTTGCTTGACTTGACTACAATTTATCGCCGAATCAATGAAAATTTGGTAGAATTAAAGAAATAAGACAATATCAGGAGACACATAAACATGTTACCATTAAACGAATTTGTACAAAAACGTTACAATAAAACTATTGCAGAATGTAGCAATGAAGAGCTTTACCTTGCTCTTCTCAACTACAGCAAACTTGCAAGCAGCCAAAAGCCAGTCAACACTGGTAAGAAAAAAGTTTACTACATCTCAGCTGAGTTCTTGATCGGTAAACTCTTGTCAAACAACTTGATTAACCTTGGACTTTACGACGATGTGAAAAAAGAACTTGCAGCTGCAGGTAAAGAGTTGATCGAAATCGAAGAAGTAGAATTGGAACCATCACTTGGTAACGGTGGTTTGGGACGTTTGGCAGCCTGCTTTATCGACTCAATCGCTACACTTGGTTTGAATGGTGATGGTGTTGGTTTGAACTACCACTTCGGTCTTTTCCAACAAGTTCTTAAAAACAACCAACAAGAAACAATTCCAAATGCATGGTTGACAGAGCAAAACTGGTTGGTTCGCTCAAGCCGTAGCTACCAAGTGCCATTTGCACACTTCACATTGACATCAACTCTTTACGATATCGATGTACCTGGTTACAAGACAGAAACTAAAAACCGCTTGCGTTTGTTTGACTTGGATTCAGTTGATTCTTCAATCATTAAAGATGGTATCAACTTTGATAAAACAGATATCGCTCGCAACTTGACTCTTTTCCTTTACCCAGATGATAGTGACCGTCAAGGTGAATTGCTCCGTATCTTCCAACAATACTTCATGGTTTCAAACGGTGCGCAATTGATCATCGACGAAGCAATCGAAAAAGGAAGCAACTTGCATGACCTTGCGGACTACGCAGTTGTACAAATCAACGATACTCACCCATCAATGGTGATTCCTGAATTGATACGTCTCTTGACTGCGCGTGGTATCGAGCTTGATGAAGCAATCTCAATCGTTCGTAGCATGACTGCCTACACTAACCACACAATCCTTGCTGAAGCCCTTGAAAAATGGCCTCTTGAATTCTTGCAAGAAGTGGTTCCTCACTTGGTACCAATCATCGAAGAATTGGATCGTCGTGTGAAAGCAGAATACAAAGATCCAGCTGTTCAAATCATCGATGAGAGCGGACGTGTTCACATGGCTCACATGGATATCCACTACGGATACAGTGTTAACGGGGTAGCAGCACTCCACACTGAAATCTTGAAGAACTCAGAGTTGAAAGCTTTCTACGACATCTACCCAGAAAAATTCAACAACAAAACAAACGGTATCACATTCCGTCGTTGGCTCATGCATGCCAACCCAAGACTGTCTCACTACTTGGATGAGATTATTGGAGAAGGTTGGCACCATGAAGCAGATGAGCTTGAAAAACTCTTGTCTTACGAAGACAAAGCAGCTGTCAAAGAAAAATTGGAAAGCATCAAGGCTCACAACAAACGTAAATTGGCTCGTCACTTGAAAGAACACCAAGGTGTGGAAATCAATCCAAACTCTATCTTTGATATCCAAATCAAACGTCTTCACGAGTACAAACGCCAACAAATGAACGCTTTGTATGTCATCCACAAATACCTCGATATCAAGGCTGGTAACATCCCTGCTCGTCCAATCACAGTATTCTTTGGTGGTAAAGCAGCTCCTGCCTACACAATCGCTCAAGACATCATCCACTTGATCCTTTGCTTGTCAGAAGTGATTGCTAACGATCCAGCAGTAGCTCCACACTTGCAAGTAGTTATGGTTGAAAACTACAACGTTACTGCAGCAAGCTTCTTGATCCCAGCATGTGACATCTCAGAACAAATCTCACTTGCTTCTAAAGAAGCTTCAGGTACTGGTAACATGAAATTCATGTTGAACGGAGCTTTGACTCTTGGTACTATGGACGGTGCTAACGTGGAAATCGCTGAATTGGTTGGCGACGATAACATCTACATCTTTGGTGAAGATTCTGAAACTGTTATCGACCTTTACGCAAAAGCAGCTTACAAATCAAGCGAATTCTATGCTCGTGAAGCTATCAAACCATTGGTTGACTTCATCGTCAGCGACGCTGTTCTTGCAGTAGGTAAGAAAGAACGCTTGGAACGTCTTTACAACGAATTGATCAACAAAGACTGGTTCATGACTCTCCTTGACTTGGAAGACTACATCAAAGTCAAAGAGCAAATGCTTGCTGACTACGAAGACCGTGACGCATGGTTGGATAAAGTCATCGTCAACATTGCCAAAGCAGGATTCTTCTCATCTGACCGTACAATCGCTCAGTACAACGAAGATATCTGGCACTTGAACTAAGATACATTGCATCAGATTATAAAAAACGCATCTAAAAAGATGCGTTTTTTTGATGAAATAAAGTAGAGGCTTTAATAGAATATTCTCCATACCGTTAAAACGCTAGCACAACAGAGGAAAAACAGGTATACTATTGTTAATTAAACTGAATCAGATACAGAAGAGGGGAACCTATGATGAAAAAACTAGCACTAACAGTAGTACTTTTGGGAATGGCACTATTGACATTGACAGGTTGTTTTGGAAAAAGCAGCCGAAGATTTATCGAGGGAAAAGCCGCTGAGCTCAGCAAGGTCTATCCGACGGAGAATCTGGAAGATTTGTTTGAAAAGTTTCCAGGAGGGTTTAGTATTTGGAGTGAAGATCTTTATGATTATAAAGAAGGAGAGGGCTATCTCTTCCAATCTGTGAAATTGAGAGGAGATGGGGAAACTAAAAAGATAATAGGAACTATTGTTAGTGAGAAGATAACATCGAATGGAACAAAGGCTCCTACTGAAGAAAAAATCTATGAAGGTGGAGTAGTTTATAAAGATGGAATGATTCAATTGATGGATCCTCAGGCAAATGTAATGATAAGGAATCCTAAACTATTACTCCAAGAATTCACGATTAATAAAGACATCTTATCAAGATTAAAAATGGGAGGGAAAGGTTATAGTTATGAAACAGGGAGCGCAGATATTGACTACACAATCACAGATCCAATAGTAAATAACTATATGAGAGTAGAACAGGATAAAGAATTAAAAATGATTTTTTATATCATGTCTGGAACTGTTGAAAATAAGGCATACAGTTATACTTTTGAGATTAAAGATGGGCATAACTCTCATTCGGAATTATTTAGTGGTTACAAAAAACAAGAATTTAAACTTTATAATGATTGATGTGGGGATTTATGATAAAAAAATTAGCGCTAACAGCAGTACTTTTGGGAGTTGCACTGTTGACATTGACAGGTTGTTTTGGGAAAAGCAGTCGAAGATTTATAGAGGGAAAGGCTGCAGAGCTCAGCAAGGTCTACCCGACAGAGAATCTGGAAGACTTGTTTGAAAAGTTTCCGGATGGCTTTCAGATCCGTATAACAGATACTGAAAAGAAAGATGAAAACTCACCAACAATAATTTACCAAACGGTTTTAAATGGAATATCTGAGACCAAAGAAATAAAAGGAGAAATTACCAAGGAAAGCTCATTCGAAAATTCAGATGGGAAAATTGAAAAGGAAATGTTATATAAGGGAAATATCTACTACAAAGACGGCAGTCTTCATTTATCGGAAGGAAGCTCTTCTAATAATAAAGAAAAAGGTGACTTAAAACACTCACGGCTTTTAATGCAGGAATTTTCTATTTCAAGGTCGAGTTTAAAAAGTCTAGAAGTAGTTCGGAAAGGCTATAGCTTTGAGACAGGTTCTGCCAGTATCACCTATAAGCTTAAAAATGAACAAGTAAATAATTATTTAGGTTTAGAAAATGATGCTCAACCTAATATGATTATTAATATTCCTGAACCAACGGTATCAGGAAAGAACTACGGCTACTCTATCATTTTTAGAAAGGATAAGCTCTCTCATTCAGAAGGTATTGTTGGAAAACTAAAAGGTAATTAAAATGAGCGGCAATAAAGAATATACAGTTCTAGATGGGACAAATCCAACACTTGATGTTACGGAGCTGTCTTATGAAATATGAAAAGGGAAAATATATGTTTAAAAAACGAGGGTTGATAGCTTTGGTAGTTGGGGTTCTTGCGCTGACTCTAGCTGGATGTAGCCTAAAAAGCAGCCGAAGATTTATCGAGGGGAAGGCTGCGGAATTAAGCAAGGTCTATCCGACAGAGAATCTGGAAGATTTGTTTGAGAAATTTCCGGAAGGGTTTGGTATTTTTAGCGACGATATTTATGATTATAAAGAAGGAAAAGGCTATTTTTACCAATCTATTGAACTAAAGGGTGATGCTGAGAATAAAATGGTTAGAGGAACTTTTAAGGAGAAAAAAGTCAGCATAGATGAGAATAAAAAACGAACGGAAGAAGTACTTTATGAAGGTGGAGTGGTTTATAAGGATGGAATGATTCAATTGACGGATCCTCAGGCAAATGCGACGATAAGGAATCCTAAACTATTGCTCCAAGAATTTACGATTAATAGAAATACTCTGTCGAAATTAAAAATGGGGAGAAAAAGCTACAGTGTTGAAACAGGGAGCGCAGATATTGTATATACTCTCACGGATCCGATTTTAAACAACTACATGGGAGTTGAGCAGAATAAAGAACTAAAAATGGTGATTTATATCATGCATGAAACCATTGAAAATAGGGCCTATAGCTATACTTTAGAAATTCAAGACGGGCAAAATACACATGCGGAGATTGTCAGTGGTTATAACAGTAGAAAAGAAAAAGAATAATGGATAAATTTATGATAAAAAAATTAGCATTGGTAGTAGTACTTTTGGGAATGGCACTATTGACATTGACAGGTTGTTTTGGAAAAAGCAGCCGAAGATTTATCGAGGGGAAGGCTGCAGAACTCAGCAAGGTCTATCCAACGGAGAATCTGGAAGACTTGTTTGAAAAGTTTCCGGATGGGTTTCAGATTCGTGTAACAGATATTAGTGAGGATAGTGAAGACTCTCCTTCAATTAGTTATCAGGTAGTTTTAAATGGAATTTCTGAGACCAAAGAAATAAAAGGGGAAATTACCAAAGAAAGCTCACTAAAAAATTCAGATGGGAAAATTGAAGAAGAAATGCTATATAAAGGAAATATCTACTACAAAGATGGTAGTCTTCATTTGTCAGAAGGGAGCACTTCTAATAATAAAGAGAAAGGTGATTTAAAACATACCCGTCTTTTAATGCAGGAATTTTCTATTTCAAGGTCGAGTTTAAAAGGCCTAGAAGTAGTTCGGAAAGGCTATAGCTTTGAGACAGGTTCTGCCAGTATCACCTATAAGCTCAAAAATGAACAAGTGAATGATTATTTAGGTTTAGAAAATGATGCTCAAATTAATATGGGTATCAATATTTTTGAACCAACAGTATCAGGTAAAAGTTATGGATATTCTATCATTTTTAGAAAGGATAATCTTTATCATGCAGAAGGCATTGTAGGGAAATTAGAGGGGGATTAGTCATGAGAGGAAGTCAAGGAATTATCTTGATTCCTGAGAAGTAGGGGTAATTTATGATGAAAAAACTAGCACTAACAGTGGCACTTTTGGGAATAACTCTGTTGGCATTGACAGGTTGTTTTGGAAAAAGCAGCCGAAGATTTATCGAAGGAAAGGCCGCTGAGCTCAGCAAGGTCTATCCAACAGAGAATCTGGAAGACTTGTTTGAAAAGTTTCCGGGTGGGTTTCAGATTATTAGTACTGAATCTAGACAAGAAACAGAGGATAGCCCTTCGATTAGTTTTGAAATAACCTTGAATGGAAGCCCATATAATAAGGAAATAACAGGAGAATTGGTTAAACGAAGTTCGACAACGGATTCAAAAGGTCATTTACAAGAAGAAGTTTTAGTTCAAGAAAAAGTGTACTATAAAAACGGAAGTCTTCATCTAGCTAGTAATAGTGATGAAAAAATTATGAACTTAAAACACCCCAAATTATTAGTACAGTTGTTCACAATTTCAAAAGAAGAGTTAAAAAAATTGAAAGTAAAACAAAAATCATATAGTCCTGAAACTGGTTCAGCAACTATTACTTATCAATTGAACAATAAAATGGTGGAACAGTATATGGGGTTGAATGGTGGTAATGATTTAGATATGTCAGTAAATATTTTTTATGAGACAATTCATAAAAATGACTTTGGTTACTCATTGGAATTTCGTGATAAGAATGATTACTACTATTCATATTATTCTGAAGTTATTTTAGGGAAGAAAAACGAGGAGGAATGATGGCTCTTAAAATTTTGGATGGGAGTAACCCAACGCTAGATGCTTCTCAATTAAGCTATGAATTTGAAAAAGCTAGGTTCACAGGAAATATCACACGTATTACGACAAAGCAAGATCCTTTGAATAATTTGAAGGTTGCTTAGATTGAATCAAAATCTTAAAATTGGTATAATGAAGTGACTATCTTGGATTCTGAGAGGAGGAGCAATCCATGTTTAAAAAAATTACAATGCTGATGTTAGTAGGAGGAGTAGGAATAATGGTGTTAGCTGGATGTAGCCTAAAAAGTAACCGAAGATTTATTGAGGGGAAAGCTGCAGAGTTAAGCAAGGTCTACCCGACGGAAAATCTAGAAGATTTGTTTGAGAAGTTTCCGGAGGGGTTTCAGATTACCTCAAAGGATTTATACGAATATGAAGAAAGTGGGTACAAGCTCCAATCAATCAGTTTAAATGGAAATTCTCAAACTAGACAGATTTCAGGTACAATATCAGAGAAGCAAGTTAGTTTTGATCAAGATGAGAAGCGTAGTGAAAGGTTTGTATATAAGGGTGAAGTCATTTATCAAGATGGTAAAATTCAATTAAAAGATCCAACAGCGAATATCAAAATAAAAAGCCCAACATTACTGCTCCAAGAATTTACGATTAATAAAGACAGTCTATCCAAATTAAAAATGGGAGGAAAAGGTTATAGCTATGAAACTGGGAGTGCAGACATTGACTATACTCTATCGGATCCTATTTTAAACACCTACATGGGAGTGGAGCAGGATAAAGAATTAAAAATGATTATTTATATTATGCATGAGACGGTTGAAAGCAAGGCTTATAGCTATACTTTAGATATTAAAGATGGTCATAACTCTCATACAGAATTAATTGAAGGTTACTAAAGTTATATTTCTGCTAAAGTAATAAATTTGTGTAAAGAAGCACTACGAGGTAAAAATATGAGTGAAAAAACACCGCCAGTTATTCTAGATGGGACGAATCCAACACTTGATGCTTCGGATTTGTCTTATGAATTTGAAAAAGCTAGGATTAAGGGAGCAACAGATAGAGAGGTATTGGATAAGTATTCTGATACCGAAAATAAAATCATGCCCGAGAATTTTCAGTATCTATCCAGTTTCCGTGATCCTGATACAGGGACGAGTGGGGTTGCCTTTAGAGATAAGCCAAGTGGAAAAACCATCATTGCCTATACAGGAACCAACCCTAATAGTGACTTTTACAATGACGCGATCAAGACCGATGGGCTTAGTATCGCCTTTGGGATGGGACATCACTATGATTCGGCATATCAGTTTTATGAGGATGTTCTAAAAAAGAACGGCTTAAATCCAGAAGATGTTATCTTGACAGGCCACTCCTTAGGTGGGAATGTCGCTCAGCGTGTCGCACTCAAATACAACTCTCCGGAAACCATCGTCTACAATGCGGCGCCTCTCTATATCCCTGCTGGCCTGAGCATTTTTTCTGCTAAAAATATAGCAGCGATAGATAGAGACAAAGCTAGTTTTACAGGAAACATCACACGTATTACGACAAAGCAAGACCCTCTGAATAATATATCTGATCTAGTTGGTGGAGTTTATGTAGGGAAAGAGTATGTCATCCCTGATTCAGGCGGTCACATGATGGAGGATTTGCGGGCAGTCGCTGGTGATATCAAGTATACGATTGCGATGGACAACATGAAAAGAAATATGGATCAAGGCCTAAAACGTGTGCAGAGCAAGAAAGATCGCTTTAAAGTCAATGACATCGGTACGGCTTCTCCAAATGGCTTGTCCAATACAGAACTCATCGCGCTGGACTCAGAGCAGGCTCTGGTTGTTGCTAGCGGATTATCCACTACTTCCAGTGCGACGGTTGATTTGATAGCTGCAAAAGGGACGAGTGCAGTCGATAAGGCTCTGACCGTGTTTAAAAGCCTCGGAGATGTACCATTCGGTTTTCTCCTATCCTCAGATGAAGTCAGAGAGACTTACAATGAATGTAATATCAACTATGGAACTATTGTTGAAGCGGTAGATAGTCATTGTCGAACTGTTAAAAAGACCGCGAAGACAGTAGCTACTTCATTTACAAATTTGGAGAAAAAAATAAAAGCAGGGATTGAACAAACCGTTCAGAAAGATAAAGAATTACAAGGACTAATTGCTCATGGATAAGTGGAGTGAGATTAGGGCTAAGTTAGTGGATGCCCAAGAAGAACTCTATCAGATTGGCGATCAATACCGACAGTCAAAGGATGATTTGGATACCAAGTGGAGCTTTTTGCATGATTTTCATAAGGGATTAAATCAAAAATTTGATGAAAAACATTCCCTTGTGTTGGCAGCTTATGCAAAAATGCCGGATGCTACTGAGGGCATGCTTAAGGCTACGGTGGAAACCATAAATCGGTACAGGATGGTGAGTGAAGGGGAGTATAGAACTCGGCGACGTGAGCTAGAAAGAAAATATGCCGATTTAGAAGATAGCTATAAGAGAAAGTATCGAAAACAAGAGGCAGTCATTGAGCAACTTTCTAGTGAACTAAGGTTATGTCAGTCAGATGAAAAATAGGAGG
>CAUSQY010000036.1:0-13113 GCA_963533645.1 uncultured Streptococcus sp.
TCTTGACCTACATCTCTATTGTTTTTGGTGAACTCTATCCTAAACGGATTGCCCTTAATCTAAAAGATGCCTTAGCCATTCGCTCTGTTCCGATTATCATTGGACTTGGGAAGATTGTCAGTCCCTTTGTCTGGTTGTTATCTGCTTCAACTAATCTCTTGAGTCGTTTAACGCCAATGACCTTTGATGATGCGGATGAAAAAATGACTCGAGATGAAATTGAGTACATGTTGACCAAAAGTGAGGAAACTTTGGATGCGGACGAAATCGAGATGTTACAAGGGATCTTCTCTCTAGATGAGCTGATGGCGAGAGAAGTCATGGTTCCTCGGACAGATGCCTTTATGGTGGATATTCAGGATGATAGTCAAACCATTATCCAAAGTATTCTAAAGCAAAATTTCTCACGTATCCCTGTTTATGATGGGGATAAGGACAATGTGATTGGTTTGATTCATACCAAGCGTTTGCTAAACGCTGCCTATGCTGATGGCTTTGAAAATATTGTCTGGAAGAAGATCTTACAAGATCCACTCTTTGTCCCTGAAACTATTTTTGTGGATGACTTGCTAAAAGAATTGCGAAATACCCAAAGACAAATGGCCATTTTGCTCGATGAATATGGTGGTATGGCTGGACTGGTCACACTGGAAGACCTGCTGGAGGAGATTGTTGGAGAAATCGACGACGAGACAGACCGAGCAGAAATCGAAGTCCATCAAATCGGTGAGGACACCTATATTGCACAGGGAACCATGAATCTTAACGACTTCAATAACTACTTTGGTGTCGAACTAGAAAGCGATGATGTGGATACCATCGCCGGTTATTATTTGACGGGTGTTGGTACGATTCCAACAACTGAAAAAATCAGTTATGAACTGGTCAGTCAAAACAAGCAAATCGTCCTGACCAATGATAAGGTGAAAAATGGACGTGTTACCAAGGTAAAAGTTCAAATCACAGAACTAGAACCTGAAGAAGAAACAGAATAAAGCAGTGACTCAAGTCACTGCTTTTTGTAAATCTAGATGGTAGGTTCAGTTATCCCCACTTATTAGGAATACTAAAAAAGCCCGGTTTTACGAGCTTTTCATTTGGTTAATTCCTGTTAATTCAGGTACTGAAAGGCGGTAGACGGATTTGAACCGACGATCAAGCTTTTGCAGAGCCGTGCCTTACCACTTGGCTATACCGCCTCAACGTTTATTATTATACCTTGAAAATCATTTCCCGTCAATAGTTTCTTATTCTAAAATCCAATTTAGGAAAACAGATGATGATTGAGGAAGTGAGAAAAATCTTGTAAAAATCCCGTTCTAAAGAGGGTCAGACTAGAAAATATTTCTTGCAGAAACAAACAAAGAATGTAGAAATTTTGACAAATAGAAGTTTTTTGAGGAAATGCGCCTAAATATTCTGAAAATTCGTTTACTTTTTAAAAAATATATGTTATAATTTCCAATAAGCCTAAATTTTTCAAGAGGAGTTAAAAACATGAAAAAAAGTAGAGTATTTGTTGCAGCAGGTGTTGCTTTATTAGCGGCAGGAGTACTAGCTGCTTGTGGTTCTTCAAAATCATCTGATTCAACAGCGCCAAAAAATTATGGCTATGTTTATACAGCTGACCCAGAAACGTTGGATTACTTGATCTCAGGAAAACAAAGTACCAAAATTGCCACTTCAAATGGTATCGATGGTCTTTTTACAAATGATAAATATGGGAACCTAGTTCCTGCAGTTGCAGAAGACTGGTCAGTTTCAAAAGATGGTTTGACTTATACCTACAAGATTCGTAAAGGTGTCAAATGGATGACATCTGATGGCGAAGAGTATGCTGAAGTAACAGCCAAAGACTTTGTAAATGGTTTGAAACACGCAGCTGACAATAAATCAGCAGCTAAGTATCTAGCAGAAGATTCAGTTAAAGGTCTAGCTGACTATATAGCTGGAAACAATAAAGATTTTGCTTCAGTCGGTGTAAAAGCAGTTGATGATTACACCCTTGAATACACTTTGAACAAACCAGAACCATACTGGAACTCTAAGCTGGCCTACTCAATCTTCTGGCCATTGAACGAAGAATTTGAAAAATCAAAAGGATCTGATTTTGGTAAAGCGACTGACCCTACATCATTGCTTTACAATGGACCATTCTTGCTGAGAGGTTTGACTGCTAAGTCATCTATCGAATTTGTGAAGAATGAAAACTATTGGGACAAAGACAATGTTCATCTTGATAAAGTAACACTTGCTTACTATGATGGTTCAGATCAAGAATCAATTGAACGTAACTTTACAAGTGGGGCTTATAGCTATGCCCGTCTCTTCCCAACAAGTTCAAACTACTCTAAGGTAGAAGAAACTTACAAAGACAATATTTACTACACTCCATCAGGTCCAGGTATTGGTGGTTTGGGTGTAAATATTGACCGTCAAGGTTACAAATACACTTCTAAGACAACTGATGAAGAGAAGACTTCTACTAAGAAAGCCCTTCTTAACAAGGACTTCCGTCAGGCTTTGAACTTTGCCTTTGACCGTACTTCTTACTCAGCACAAATTAATGGTAAGGAAGGTGCTCCTCTTGCAGTTCGTAACCTCTTTGTGAAACCAGACTTTGTCTCTGCAGGCGAAAAAACTTTCGGTGACTTGGTAACTGAAAAGATGGCGGCTTACGGTGATGAATGGAAGAATGTAAACTTTGCGGATGGTCAAGATGGACTTTTCAACGCCGATAAAGCCAAAGCCGAATTTGCCAAAGCTAAAACAGCATTGGAAGCAGAAGGTGTGAAATTCCCTATCCACTTGGATATCCCAGTAGACCAAACATCTAAAAACTATATTGCACGTATTCAATCCTTCAAACAATCCGTTGAAACAGTACTTGGAGAAGAAAACGTAGTCATCGATATCCAACAAATCACTACAGATGAACTACAGAATATTACATACTACGCAGCTAGCGCAGCGGCAGAAGATTGGGATCTCTCAGGTGCTGTTGGATGGAACCCTGACTATGAAGATCCATCAACTTACCTTGATATCTTGAAAACAACGAATGCTGAACAAACAAAAACCTATATGGGTTACGAAGGTGCAGATAATGCTGCAGCGGCTCAAGTTGGTTTGAAAGAATACGATAAGCTAGTTGATGAAGCAGGAAAAGAAACAAGCGACTTGAATGTTCGTTATGAAAAATACGCGGCTGCTCAAGCTTGGTTGACAGATAGTTCACTCTTCTTGCCAGCTATGTCATCAAGTGGTGCTGCACCAATCATTTCTCGTGTTGTGCCATTCTCTGCATCTTACAGTCAATCTGGAGATAAGGGATCAGACGTATACTTCAAGTATATTCAGTTACAAGATAAGGTTGTAACAAAAGCTGATTATGAACAAGCTCGTGAAAAATGGCTCAAAGAGAAAAAAGAATCAAACGAAAAAGTTCAAAAAGAATTGGCTAATCACGTTAAATAAATAACTCTCAAGAGAACTTTCTCTCCATGAGGAGAAGGTTCTTTTGGGATTTTAAAAGGAAACGATATGAAGAAATATATTTTTATGCGTGTATTGCGTTCATTGTTGTCAATTTTCTTGGTGACAACTTTGACTTACACAATTATTTATACGATGGTTCCTCGAAAATTGATTTTCAAGCAGGATACCAACTATAACAAGATTGCAACGACGCCGGATAAGCGGGATAATTATGAAAATACCGTTTATGAACGGATGGGCTATATCGAGTACTACGATACCAAAGAGTTGCAAGAAAGAGCGAGCTCAATGGACTCATCTGTAACAGTGGATGCCAATGATACCAATAAGGCAATCTACGAAAAATACATCAACCAACTAGGAAATGGTTGGACACTCGGTGTGTTCTCAGAAAGTGGTCAATTCTATGCTACGCGTGAAATTCCGATTTTTGAACGTGTCTTCAAATTCTATGCCAACTTGATTGATATTGATCATCCAAACAAGATTCAAGATCCTGAAAATCCAAACTTGCAACGTTATCTTCGTTTTGAAAATGACCCTGCTATCGGTTGGTCATTGGTTGGTTCAGGTACAAAACATAAGTATCTTTTGTATTTCAATAACCAATTCCCATTTGTACACCAAAACTTTGTGAACATTAACCTGGGAGACTCTTACCCAACTTATGCAAATACACCGGTGCTTCAAGTTATCACACAAGGTCAGGGACAAACTAAGACATCAGAAGTTCAATTCCCTACAGGTAAAAAGACTTCATCTGTAGATATCTACTCTCGTACCTACAAATCTCCAAGTCAAGCAGATGCGCGTGAGGTGGCAAACTATGGTAAGGACGATCCTTACACGGCTACAGAAAGCAATTATCAATATCCTTCAATGATCGCAAGCTCAGCGGTTGCTGGTTTGATTGGTTTGATTATTTCGTATGCGATTGCGATTCCACTTGGATCTGCTATGGCTCGCCACAAGAATACTTGGATTGATAGCTTCTCGACAGGTGCTCTAACCTTCTTGCTTGCACTTCCAACGATTGCCTTGGTTTATATCGTGCGTTTGATTGGCTCATCTATTGGTCTGCCTGATTCATTCCCTATCTTGGGAGCTGGAGATTGGCGTTCTTATGTCTTACCAGCAGTCATTCTAGGTTTGTTGGGTGCGCCAAGTACAGCTATCTGGATTCGTCGTTACATGATCGACTTGCAATCTCAGGACTTCGTTCGTTTTGCGCGTGCCAAAGGTTTGTCTGAAAAAGAAATTTCAAATAAACACATCTTTAAAAATGCCATGGTTCCTTTGGTTTCAGGTATTCCTGGTGCCGTAATCGGAGTTATTGGTGGTGCAACATTGACAGAAACGGTCTTTGCTTTCCCAGGTATGGGTAAAATGTTGATCGACTCTGTTAAGGCATCAAACAACTCAATGGTAGTTGGTCTTGTCTTCATCTTCACATGTATTTCTATCTTCTCACTCTTTGTAGGAGATATCTGGATGACCATGCTTGACCCACGTATTAAATTGACAGAGAAAGGAGGCAAATAATGTCAACAATCGATAAAGAAAAATTTCAGTTCGTAAAACGTGACGATTTTGCCTCTGAAACAATTGATGCTCCTGCCTATTCATACTGGGGTTCTGTATTTAGACAATTTCTAAAGAAAAAATCAACCGTCTTTATGCTAGGGATTTTGGTTGCCATTATTTTGATGAGCTTTATTTATCCAATGTTCTCAAACTTTGACTTTAACGATGTAAGTAAGGTCAATGACTTTAGCGCTCGTTTTATCAAACCCAATGCTGAACATTGGTTTGGTACAGATAGTAATGGTAAATCCTTGTTTGACGGGGTTTGGTTTGGTGCGCGTAACTCTATCCTCATCTCTGTAATTGCCACTTTTATCAACCTTGTGATTGGGGTTATTGTTGGTGGAATTTGGGGGATTTCAAAATCTGTTGACCGCGTCATGATGGAGGTTTATAACATTATTTCAAACATTCCATCTCTCTTGATTGTCATTGTCTTGACTTACTCAATTGGTGCTGGTTTCTGGAATTTGATTTTTGCCATGAGTGTGACAACTTGGATTGGGATTGCTTATATGATTCGTATCCAAATCATGCGTTACCGTGACTTGGAATACAACCTTGCTTCTCAAACACTTGGGACACCAACCTTTAAAATCATCGTTAAAAATATCATGCCACAATTGGTATCTGTTATTGTTTCTACGATGACCTTGATGTTGCCAAGCTTCATCTCTTATGAAGCCTTCCTTTCCTTCTTTGGATTGGGATTGCCTGTAACAGTGCCAAGTTTGGGACGATTGATCTCAGATTACTCACAAAACGTTACGACCAACGCTTACTTGTTCTGGATTCCGTTGACAACCTTGATCTTGGTATCCCTATCTCTTTTTGTTGTTGGTCAAAACCTAGCGGATGCTAGTGATCCACGTACACATAGATAGGAGTAGACATGACAAAAGAAAGTAATGTAATTTTGACTGCTCGTGATATTGTCGTGGAATTTGACGTTCGTGACAAAGTTCTGACGGCTATCCGAGGAGTTTCTCTGGACCTGATTGAAGGAGAAGTTCTTGCCTTGGTAGGTGAGTCCGGTTCTGGTAAATCTGTTTTAACAAAAACCTTTACAGGGATGTTGGAAGACAATGGACGTATTGCTCAAGGAAGCATCGACTATCGTGGACAAGACTTGACCGCTCTTACTTCTAACAAGGAATGGGAGAAGATTCGTGGTGCTAAAATTGCGACCATCTTCCAAGATCCTATGACAAGTTTGGACCCAATCAATACAATCGGTAGCCAAATCACTGAAGTTATCGTTAAACACCAAGGAAAAACAGCTAAGGAAGCCAAAGAGATGGCAATCGACTATATGAACAAGGTCGGAATTCCAGACGCTGAAAAACGTTTTGATGAGTATCCTTTCCAATATTCTGGTGGGATGCGCCAACGTATCGTTATTGCGATTGCCCTTGCCTGTCGTCCAGATATCTTGATCTGTGACGAGCCAACAACGGCTCTTGACGTAACCATTCAAGCGCAAATCATTGATTTGCTTAAAACCTTGCAAAATGAGTACCACTTTACCATTATCTTTATCACCCATGACCTTGGTGTGGTAGCAAGTATTGCCGATAAGGTAGCGGTTATGTATGCTGGGGAAATTGTAGAATATGGAACTGTTGAGGAAGTCTTTTATGATCCACGTCATCCATATACTTGGAGTCTCTTGTCTAGCTTGCCACAGCTTGCTGATGATAAAGGGGAATTGTACTCTATCCCAGGAACACCACCGTCTCTTTATACTGAGTTGAAAGGTGATGCCTTTGCTCTTCGTTCAGATTATGCGATGCAAATTGACTTTGAACAGAAAGCGCCTCAGTTTTCAGTCACTGATACCCACTGGGCTAAGACTTGGTTGCTTCATGAGAATGCTCCTAAAGTTGAAAAACCTGGAGTCATTGCAGATTTGCATGACAAGATTCGTGATAAAATGGGCTTTGCTCATCTAGAAGACTAGGAGGAAGGAAATGTCTGAAAAATTAGTAGAAATTAAAGATTTAGAAATTTCCTTCGGTGAAGGAAGTAAGAAGTTTGTCGCGGTTAAAAACGCCAACTTCTTTATCAACAAGGGAGAAACCTTCTCTCTTGTTGGTGAGTCTGGTAGTGGGAAAACAACGATTGGTCGTGCCATTATTGGTTTAAATAATACCAGTAAAGGTGAGATCATCTTTGATGGTCATAAAATCAATGGGAAAAAATCTCATAAGGAATCCTCAGACTTGATCCGTCGTATCCAGATGATTTTCCAGGACCCTGCAGCCAGCTTGAATGAGCGTGCAACAGTTGACTATATCATCTCTGAAGGTCTTTACAACTACCACTTGTTCAAAGACGAAGAAGATCGAAAAGAAAAAGTTCAAAAGATGATCCATGAAGTTGGACTTTTGAAAGAACACCTGACCCGTTATCCACACGAGTTTTCTGGTGGTCAACGCCAGCGTATCGGGATTGCCCGTGCCCTTGTAATGGAGCCTGATTTCGTTATTGCGGATGAGCCAATCTCTGCCTTGGACGTATCTGTTCGTGCGCAAGTCTTGAACTTGCTCAAGAAGTTCCAAAAAGAGTTGGGTTTGACTTATCTCTTTATCGCCCATGACTTGTCAGTTGTTCGCTTTATCTCAGATCGTATCGCGGTTATCTATAAGGGAGTTATCGTCGAGGTGGCGGAGACAGAGGAGTTGTTTAACAATCCTGTCCACCCATACACTCAAGCGCTTCTATCTGCTGTACCGATTCCAGATCCAATCTTGGAACGCAAGAAAGTCTTGAAAGTTTACGATCCTGACCAACATGACTATGAGACAGATAAGCCGTCTATGGTAGAAATTCGTCCAGGTCACTATGTTTGGGCTAACCAAGCGGAAGTTGCTCGTTACAAGAAAGCTCTTAAAGAATAAACAAATTAGGAGAGGACCGAAAGGTCTTCTCATTTTTAATAGAAAAATTCCCCTTCTACTAGCTTGTAAAAGGGGAAATGTATTATAATTAGCGTTTAGACCAAGTGCGTTTCATAAAGAGTAGCAAAATTGGGTATATCTCTAAGCGACCTGCAATCATTGCAAAGGAGAGGAGGATTTTAGAGATGGGACTAAAGATGGCAAAACTCGAGGTTGTACCTAGAATAGGTCCGATATTGTTAAAACAGCTGAAGACAGCACTGGTCACGACTAGAAAATCATTGCTATCAAGACTGACGATAAAGATGAGAGAAAGAATAATCATCATATAGATAGCAAAATATTTAAGAATCTTGTGTTGGGTATCCTTATCAATCACAGTTTTATTGACGTGGAGAGTCAAGACACGGTGAGGGGATAAGATGGACAAAATTTGATTTTTAGCAATTTTTGTGAGGATAAGTCCTCTGATCACCTTAAGACCACCTGCAGTTGAGCCAGCTGATCCACCGATTCCCATGAGGAAGAGGAGGATAAATTGGGAGAAGAGGGGCCAGTTGGTAATATCTCCGTAACCAAAACCTGTTGTTGTGATGATATTGGAAACCTGGAAGAAGGCCATTTCAACACTTTTAGAAACCCCTTGGTAGAGGTGGAGCGTATTAAGAGTAATCAAGCCAGTAGAAACTAGGACAATGATGATATATGCTCGTAGTTCTTCATCTCCAAAGAAAGCCTTAACCCGACGGAGCATGAGGTAGTAGTAGAGATTGAAGTTAACCCCAAAAACCAGAACTCCGATACTAACGAGATAGGTGATGAGTGAGCTACCGTAGTGGGCAATTCCGTCGTTATAGACGGTAAAGCCCCCAGTTCCTGCTGTTCCCATAGCGATGACAAAACTATCATAGAGAGGCATGCCTGCTAGGTAGTAGATAACCACAAAAAGGGAGAAGAGAGCCAGATAAAGCAGATAGAGAATCTGGGCAGTGTTTTTTAGCTTGGATACGACCTTGCCAAAGACAGGTCCAGGGACCTCAGCCTTCATCACTTCCAAGTGGCTATTCTTGGCATTGTCCATAATGGCAAGTGCAAAGACGAGTACCCCCATCCCTCCGATCAAGTGGGTGAAACTTCTCCAGAAGAGGAGGGAACGAGTGAGGACGGAAACATCTGTTAGGATAGTAGCACCAGTCGTTGTAAAACCAGAACTGATTTCAAAGAAGGCATCGATGATGCTGGGGATTTGTCCTGAAAAGACAAAGGGGAGGCCACCAAAGAAAGACCATAGAATCCAACAGAGGGCAACAATTAAGACTCCTTCCTTGGCATAAATCCGTTGATTTTTCGGTTTCCGTAAAACACCTAGACCACCAAGAAGGACTAAAATTCCAATCGTAGAAAAGAGAGCGATAAATACTTGACTGGATTCTTGGTAATAGATTGCTACACTAACAGGGACTAGGAGAAGAACAGCCTCAATCAAGAGAAGTTTTGATAGGAGGTAACGAATCATACTTTTATTCATTTTTTACCTCTCGATCAAATCATAAATTTTGGTGATGTTTGGCAATAAGGTCGTCACGAGTAACTTGTCTCCCACCTCAAGCATATCCTCTCCAGTAGGGAAGATTGTTTTTCCTTTTCGGATAATTGCTGCGATGAGAACCTCTTTTTTCAATTTCAACTGTGATAGAGGTTTGGCAGTCATTTTATTAGCTTCCTTGATTTGGAATTGGAGAGTTTCGATTTGACCGTTTGCTAGATGGTGCATGGCTTGAAGGTCTGAGTACTGAGCGTTTACTCGACCACGGATAAAGTGCATAATGGTATCTACTGCGATGCTTTTTGGTGTGATGATACTTGAAAAATCAGGTGCGTGGATAATCTCTAGAAGGCTTGTTCGGTTGACCTTGGTGATATTCTTATGGACGCCAACACGGTCAAGGAACATAGAGGTGATGATATTTTCCTCATCAACTCCAGTCAAGGTTGCGACTGCATCGTAGTGAGGAGCACTTTCTTCTAGTAAGATATCTTTGGCAGTCCCATCTCCCTGGACGATATAGAGATTTGGGAATTTTTCACTAAAGAAACGGGCTCTTTCAGGGTTAATCTCGATGACCTTGGTATCAATACGGCTGTCTTTCAAAATGCCAAGTAGATAATAAGCGATTTTTCCAGCTCCAACGATAAGTAAGCTTTTCACTGCACGAGATTTAAAATAGTTATGGAAAAGCATCATATCTACACGATTTCCCGTAACAAAAATCCTATCCTTGTCTTGGATAATAACATCACCGCTTGGAATCATAAGTTGATGATCCCTCTCCATAGCACAGACAATGATGTTACCAAATTTTTTACGAAAGTCTGAGATTGGCATTTGACAAAGACCGCTAGAGTCCTTGACAACAAATTCCATGAGACTGACTCGACCTCCAGCAAATCGTTCGACAGAGAGGGCATTAGGGAAATCAATAATATTTGAGATCGCACGCGCTGCCAGGAGCTCTGGATTAACAATAAGTGAAAATCCAAGAATATTTTTCTCTTTAAAATAGGCATTAGAGTATTCAGGATTTCGCACCCGAACGATGGTTTCTTTAGCGCCCATTTTTTTAGCAAGTACCGCTGAAATCATATTCACTTCATCGTGTTCGGTTAGGGCGATAAAGATATCGCACTCTTGGACACCGGCTTGCTCTAAGATGGCAAAGTCAGCACCATTTCCAAGGAGACCTATGATATCATAGCGACTGACAATGTGATTGAGGACAGCCTCATCTTGTTCGATGAGGACAACGTCATGGTTTTCTGCAACCAGTGAACGACAGAGGGCGAAACCAACTTTCCCTCCACCAACAAGGACAATTTTCATATAAAAAACCTACTTTTTCATGATGTAACTATCATACCCTTTTTTAGCAAAAAATGCACTTGCTAAGGCGATTTTTAGGGGAAGAAAGGCTTTTTTCAAGTTTTGAAGATACAATTGTTTAACTGCTATGACAATGTCCCTGATTTGAAGTGATTTGGCTCTTTTATATACCTTTTCAGAAAGGGAATAACCAAACATGAAAATATCATCAAAAAAAGTAAAAAAATCAAGTCGTTTCTATTGACAATGATTCTGAAAGTGTTATACTAAGAAAGTAGTTTCGCTGATTTACTTCAAACCTGTTGTGAGGTAAGTTAACGATGCCTTAACCACGCTGTTTGCTGAGCTTGACTCCGGGCAGTGTGGCTATTTTTTTGCAATGGTGAAAGGAAGCAAGTCATGACAAATCACATTGTATTATTTGAACCACAAATTCCACAAAATACAGGCAATATCGCGCGTACTTGCGCTGCGACCAATTCTCCCCTCCACATCATCAAACCAATGGGCTTTCCCATTGATGATCGCAAGATGAAGCGGGCAGGTTTGGATTATTGGGATAAGTTAGAGATTCATTTTTATGATAACTTGGCAGACTTTATGTCTCAGATGAAAGGACAAGTCTATCTGATTTCGAAATTTGCTGAGAAAGTGTATTCTGAGGTGGATTTATCGACTGACGAAGACCACTATTTTCTTTTCGGACGTGAAGACAAGGGCTTGCCAGAGGACTTTATGCGTGAACATCCTGAGACAGCTCTCCGCATTCCTATGAACGATGAACATGTCCGCAGTCTCAATGTTTCCAATACCGTATGCATGATTGTTTATGAAGCCCTCCGCCAGCAGAACTTTGCAGGTCTTGAGCTTGTTCACACCTATGAAGCAGATAAATTGAAATAATCAAAACGCTTGCACTTGCAAGCGTTTTTTGTTATGATTAAAGGGTCTTCAGGGCTGGGTGAGATTCCCGACCGGCGGTGACTTTAACTAGCTATTCTGGCTTACTCTTCGTTGTCTTGTCTTGATATACTTTAAGTATGATCTTCGACTGCGACGCCTAGATTAATCCAAAATATCTTAGTTAAAGAAGTCCGCGAGCGCAAGCTGATGTGGTGCGATTCCACAACCGACAGTATAGTCTGGATGGGAGAAGACGAAAGAATAGCTTTGTCTGTTCTGATAGATTTATAGCTAGATTGTAACCGCTTGCTTTGTTTTAATAGAGTGAGAGGGAACTTTTGGGATATAAAAAGTGAGAATAGATAGAGGAATCCTTTCCAACTTCTTCTGATTTTATAGAAAATTGGAGGAACCTGTTATGACAAACACACGTCGACTTTCGACCATTGCGATTTTATCAGCCATTTCATTTGTGCTGATGTACTTTGACTTTCCGCTCTTGCCAGCGGCGACCTTCCTCAAGATCGAGTTTAGTATCTTGCCAGTCCTTGTGGGCTTAGTGGTCATGGACTTGCCTGCTGCTCTCGGGATTCTCTTGTTGCGATCACTCTTGAAGTTGCTTCTCAATAGCCAGGGAGTGAATACTTACATTGGCTTGCCAATGAATATCGTAGCCTTGGGAGTTTTTGTTATCGCTTTTGGTTTGATTTGGGAAAAGGAACGCAGCACCCTTCGTTTCCTACTAGCATCTCTAGCGGGAACTGTCGGCTTGACTTCTGCGATGTTGGTTCTCAACTATGTCTATGCTGTTCCTTTGTACGCGAAGTTTGCCAACTTTGATATTGGAAAAATTTTGGGACTTTCCAACTACCTAATGACTATGGTATTACCTTTTAACTTGATTGAGGGTGTAATCTTTGCCGTTTCATTCTGGTTGTTATACGTCCTCTTGAAACCAACCTTAAAACATTATGAGAGATAAACAAACATTTTTAATGAAGGGCAGTTTTGCCCTTTTACTTTTCGTCCTTCTTGGCTATATGGTTAAGTTCTATCCTGAAATGCTGGTCGGTTTTGACCAACCAATTCAGACTGCTCTTCGTGGAGACTTGCCAGATTATTTGACAGTTCTGTTCCGAGCCCTTACACGCCTGATCGATATCCCAGTGATTATCACCTGGGTTGCCATCGCAGCCTTTGTCTTTTATCGTAGGCAGTGGAAGATAGAAAGCTACTTCATGGCGGGCAATTTAGCCTTAGCCGGTCTTTTGATTGTGACCTTTAAAAATATTTACCAGCGCCCACGACCAGCTATCTTACACTTGGTAGAGGAGAAGGGATTTTCCT
>CAUSQY010000037.1:0-13095 GCA_963533645.1 uncultured Streptococcus sp.
CAGAGTACATATCACCATCAGGGTCACCATGGTTGAGGTATTCGTTTTTCACATCATCTGTGATGTTGGCTCTTTTGACTTTATGCCATACAGGGTCACCTGCAATCCCTCGTTCATTTCCGATCCAGCGAACGCTTGTCGGTTGAGCAGAGAAGATAGCAATATCTCCTTCGGCTTCTTTGATGTATTTGAACCATTCATCAAAAGTATAGGTTACTTTTTGGGCACCGCTACCACGCGCACCGTCCATCCAAACTTCGATAAATTTCCCTTTGTTACCGTATTTCGGATTACCAAGGATTTCTTTCAGTTGGTTGAGGTAGTATTGGTTGTATTCTTTTTCGGTTGCAACATGGTATTTAGGATGGTTGGCATCCCATGGTGATAGGTAAACACCCATATTCATGTCATACTTGCTAGCAGACTTGGAAACTTCTTCGAGAAGGTCACCCTTTCCATCTTTCCATGGACTAGCAGCTACGGTATGGTTGGTGTACTTAGATGGGTAAGCAACGAATCCGTCGTGGTGTTTAACAACCATAATGGTTCGTTTGAAGCCCGTTTCCTTCAGAGTGCGAATCCACTGGTCAGTATCCAAGTTGGTTGGATTGAAGTATCGGGGGTCTTCTTTCCCATTTCCCCATTCAGAATTGGTATAAGTGTTCATTCCGTAGTGGATGAAGGCTGCCAATTCTTCCTTGTGGTAATCGAGTTGAGCCTTGCTTGGAAGAGGTCCATGGTTGCCAATCTCAGTTTCTTTATCTTCTGGATGAGCAACTGGAGGAGCTGGAGTCGTTGGATTGGCTGTATCAGCGACTGGCTCGTATTCAAAGACGACCTCATTCACATCTTTATGCTGGATCCTTGCTTCCAGGCTGGTTTTGACTGGACGGTAGCCAGCAATGTCTTTTGCATGGAAGGTGTTGACAAAGGAAACGTCATACTCTTGACCTTCATTGTTATCAACTGTCGCTTCCGCTAGTTCAGTAGTGGTTCCTTTTTGACGGTAGTAAACTTTGAAGGAGCCTTTGTTGACTTTATAGACCACCTTGATGACACGTGTACCGGCAGGCGCTTTGCTGACAACATTGTAATCTTCAGTCCAAGTATCTTTTAGCTGTTTATTAACTGCTACGCCATCAATGGATACAATTTCGTATTTGTCTTTATTCTTCTGGTAGAAGTCCGTTTTCTCGATTTCTTTTTTGAAATTATAGTCAAATGGCGAATCAACAGCTGTCTGTTCGATAAAGGTGTCATTATCTTTGACAGGATTTCCTTCTTCGTCTTCGTGTTGAATAACCACACGACCGTATTCAACTCCCTTGGTCAAGGTAGCAATCCCATCTTGGTTGAAGGAATATTCGTTGCTTCCGATAACAGCTGTTTCGTTCCGAAGCATACGTCCTTCATCGGTAAAGTAGTAACGATTTCCGTTATCACCTTGGTACCAGCCTTTCACACCATACTTGGCAATCATGTCCTTCACCCATTTCAGTTGTTCAGGTGAAAGGACGAGTCCGCCACCAAAGCGATCCTTTTCAGCCACACCATTGTCAACGGTTCCGTGTTGGTGAACCCCCAGAACTTTTCCTTGGCTATCGACAATCCCGCCACCAGACAAACCAGATACAGAAGTGGTTTTGTAGGTAATACCGGTTGTTCCCTTATCATCATAGGACTCAACAGATCGGATGGTCCCATCTGCCTTATAAAGCTGACCAGCTAGGATAGGTTGTTTCAGTTCTTTTGAGCTCGAGTCAGTTGGGTAGCCAATCGTACTGATGGCTTCTCCCGGCTGATGTGTCTTGTGCTCCGCTAAAGGCGCAAAGGTTGCTGCTTTGTTTGGACTAGCAATCGGAAGAGGAATAGGAGCTTCTACAAGAGCAAGGTCATTCTTATAGCCTTTTCCAAACTCTTTCTTGTTCCAGAAATGTATGTCTTTTTCTCTGAATAAAACCGTAGTCCCAGAAGATGGCAGTGAGTTTTTCTTTTCGCTGTTTGAACCAACGTTATAGTAAAACTGGGCAGATTTTCCACCACGAATGTGACCTTCGCTAGTTTCTTTATTGGCCTCTAGGAAGTTATGAGCAACGGTAAGGATCAGGTTAGGTGCTACAAAGATACCTGAGCCTGAAACGAGGTAGCGTTGTTCTCCTGCATTGTAAGTGCTGTAAACCATAGTAGCAGCAGTAGCAGGTTGTCCCTCGTAGTTGATGTGTTTGAGGTCTTGTCCACCGTTAATGATGGCACGGTTTCCGTTCTCAGCTTCTTTTGGAGCTTCTTCCTTGTCCTTTAGAATGCTCTTAGTTTCTACTTTTGGACTAGCTTTCTGGTCAACGATAGTAGTCGTATCGAGTTCTTTGACAGGTGTGTCTGGATAGGCACGGTCCTGAATGTCTTCAGGGAGCAAGTCAGCACTGTTGGTATCTGCAGCAGGTGTTTCTTGTTTTTCAGCTTCTACACGGCCTTCTTCTTTGACTGGTTCAACCTTGGTCTCTTCTATATCTGCTACTTGTTTCATTTGCTGATCTAAATTGGATGTTGTGGCAGGAGACGTTTCGTCTGCACGCACGGTTCCAGAAGCAAAAAATGCCAGTCCGACGATAACAGATGCCACACCTACAGTCAACTTCCGAATGCTAAATGTTTGCCCTTTTTCAAAAAGGTATCGATTCATAATATACTCCTAGTTTTTAGAAAGGCAGTCAGCTACTGCCCAAGCCCAAGTCTGACTTGGTTACAACTTGATTTAATGAAAAAACTCTCTGATAATTTGTAAGCCACCTTACCTCCTGTTTATAAAGCGCTTTCATTTTAAGATAAAAAAATTTAAAAGGTCATTTCTCCCTTAAAATGACTGAAAACTTTTAATATAACAAATATACTAAATTAATGAAAGAATTGCAATAGCAAAAAGCAAAAAAATAAATATAAATTAAAGAAAATCAGTTACTTTTTAAAGAAAAAACGCACCCTTCAGGGATCAAACTAAATGAAAGGATACGTTTTAAAAAGAAATTAGAGTATTTTATGGAGAGACTCTTGGATGGTTTGGGGGTCTGTTTTGGAAGAGAAGCGCTCAAGGACTTGCCCATCTCGACCAATGAGAAACTTAGCAAAATTCCATTCGATTCGTTTTCCTAACGGGCCAGATTTCTGGTCTTTTAGCCAAACATAAAGAGGATCTGCCTCCTTGCCGTTGACCTTGATCTTGGCAAAGCGAGGGAAAGTGGTCTGATAGTGTAGGCTGCAGAAACTATTGATTTCCTCTGCGCTGCCGGGTGCTTGTCCCATAAACTGATTGCAAGGGAAATCTAGGATTTCAAAGCCCTTATCTTGATAGCGTTCATAGAGTTCTTGAAGTCCCTGGTACTGGGGCGTTAAACCACATCCAGTAGCAGTGTTGACAATCAAGAGAATCTTGCCACGATAGCTCTCCAGGGGAGTTGCTTGGTTGTTTTGGTTCAAAACGGAAAAATCATATATACTGGTCATTTTTCTATATTCTCCTTATGCATTCCTGATTCAGAGTGTTTCATCTCGTGTTCCGATAAAAAGGCATAGGTCATGGTTCCAAAGATGGCACCAATACCCAATCCTAACACTAGTAAAGGGAGCATTTTATCGAAATGGAAGAGTTCATCATCCTAACACTAGTAAAGGGAGCATTTTATCGAAATGGAAGAGTTCATCCCCAAAGGCATCTATGGGAAGATGCTGAACAAAGAGTTTATGAAAGATTAGTAAGAGGAAGAGACCAAGCTGAATACTGATGAATACACCCCAACTACGAACTTTGATTTGGCTTTTGCTGTAGCTTTTGTGATGGATTTCGGACGGGTCATCCTTGTCTAAATGTAAGTTGCGAACTGCTAGTCTCGCCCTAGATGCGAGGACGAAGATAAGTCCAAAATAGAGGTAGGGCATGGCATCTCGAACCAACCCTATGAAGCGTCCAAATAGGAGATAGAACAAGAAGAGTAGGAGGGAGGAGTAAACGATTTGGATCAAGGCACGGGCACAAGCCCTGTAAATCATCTCTTGACGGCATTCATCAAAAGGCCCTTGTATGTGAAAGAATAGTTTGAGTAAGCGAGTGGTGAGATCTTCTTTTTTCATGGGAGTAATCTCCTAAATGAGCGATTTTTGATTGATTTCTTTAAAGAGTTGACAGAGAGTATAGAAGTAAACCAAACTCGAAATGATACAGATTATTAGAAATACCAGGTATCTCCAATCCATAGGATTTGTTAAAAGTTGTGGAAAGGATACGAGGATAAAACAGAGAGATGCGTTTAGAAGATGTATTTTTTTTGATTGGATTTTCTGGAATCTCTGTCCCTTGTTCAATACAGGAAGGAATAAAAGAAAGATAATCAAGAAAGGATGCTCAATATGTCCAGAAAGTAGGAAAAAGGTAACAAAGATACTGATAAAAACATGACTGGTCAGTAGTCTAGCTAGTGATTTCATAAGGAACCTCCTAGTCGTTTTCTTGGTCTTTCTTGGCTTTTCGAATGCGAAGAGAGACGATAATTTGTATGGTCACTCCGAAGAAGAGGGTAGCTAGGATAGTTGATACAAAATGCCCTGTATTTAAAAGAGAACCAAGATAATCCTTGCTATCATCGGTTAGGACATTCAGAAGCGGTATTCCAAAGAACATGCCAATGCCATAGATCAGACCAGCTTTTAGACCCGGAAAATGTAGCTGTTTACTTTCTTTCTTACTTAACATTTCGGGATCAATAGCTGTGATGCCCGTTTTTTTGGTTTGAGAGACAACATAAAGGGCAGCCATCATCGAAATACCAAACACCACGAGAGGATAACCGATAGCGACAATTTGCGGGTATTTATAGGCAAGAACGAGCGGGATAAGATTGCCAAATGTCATCAGATAAAAGAGGACAATAAAGACCTGATTCCCGATACGATCGGCCTCGCGCCGTTTGTGTTCGTCAAGGGGACCAGAAATACCGTATATGCGTTTGATGAGTTTTTCAGTGAGAGTTTCTTTTTTCATTTGTTTGCTCCTTTTTTTAAAAATCATCCTCCCAAAAGAGACTGTTGAGGTCAGTTTGGAGGCTGCGGGCGAGATTGAGACAGAGTTCCAGGGTTGGATTGTACTTGTCGTTTTCAATCATGTTGATGGTCTGTCTCGAGACACCGATATCTTTGGCGAGCTCGAGCTGGGAAATGCCCAGTTCCTTGCGGAATTCTTTCACACGATTCATAGAGTCTCCTTTCTGATATGTCGTATATATTTGACTATATTATATTCTTTCGGGGATGAGATGTCAAGTATATATGACATATTTTTGAGAATTATTTTCGAAGAAACTTAGCCTTGTCTGACAAGTGCAAGCTGGTCAGATTTGTGGTAAAATAGATAAGATATGACAAAAGAATTTCATCATGTAACGGTCTTACTCCACGAAACGATTGATATGCTTGACGTAAAACCTGACGGTATCTACGTTGATGCGACTTTGGGTGGAGCAGGCCATAGCGAATATTTATTAAGTAAATTGAGCGAAAAAGGGCATCTCTATGCCTTTGACCAGGACCAGAATGCCATTGACAATGCGCAAAAACGGTTGGCACCCTATATCGAAAAGGGGATGGTAACCTTTATCAAGGATAACTTCCGTCATTTGCAGGCACGTTTGCAGGAGGCTGGTGTCCAGGAAATTGATGGAATTTGTTATGACTTGGGAGTGTCCAGTCCTCAGCTAGATCAGCGTGAACGTGGCTTTTCTTATAAAAAGGATGCGCCACTGGATATGCGTATGAATCAGGAAGCTAGTCTGACGGCCTATGAAGTGGTCAATCATTATGACTATCATGACTTGGTTCGGATCTTTTTCAAGTATGGTGAGGATAAATTCTCTAAACAGATAGCTCGTAAGATTGAGCAAGCGCGTGAGGTGAAACCCATTGAGACAACGGCGGAGTTGGCAGAGATTATCAAGTCGGCCAAGCCTGCCAAGGAGCTCAAGAAAAAGGGACACCCTGCCAAGCAGATTTTCCAGGCTATCCGAATCGAAGTCAATGATGAGCTGGGCGCTGCAGATGAATCCATCCAGCAGGCTATGGACATGCTGGCTCTAGATGGGAGAATCTCGGTCATTACCTTCCATTCTCTGGAAGACCGCTTGACCAAGCAACTATTTAAAGAAGCTTCAACAGTGGAAGTTCCCAAAGGCTTGCCCTTCATTCCAGATGACCTTAAGCCTAAGATGGAATTGGTATCCCGCAAGCCAATCTTGCCAAGTGCTGAAGAGCTAGAAGCCAACAATCGTTCGCATTCAGCCAAGTTGCGCGTGGCTAGAAAAATTCACAAGTAAGAGGAAAAACATGGCAGAAAGAATCGAAAAAACAAGCCAGTTATTGCAAACGAAGTTTAAAGGTTTTTCACGTGTGGAAAAGGCCTTCTATGTTTCGATTGCTGCAACAATGATTATCCTGGCAATTAGCGTTGTGTTTATGCAGACCAAGCTATTACAAGTTCAGAATGAATTGACCAAGGTCAATGCTCAAATCGAAGAAAAGAAAACCGAGCTAGACGATGCCAAGCAAGAGGTCAATGAATTGATTCGTTCAGAACGTTTGAAAGAAATTGCAAACTCTAAGGATTTGCAGCTGAATAACGAAAATATCCGAGCAGCGGAGTAAGAAATGAAACAGTGGAAAGAAAAAATCATCCGTTATGCCGTTCGTAACCGTAAATCTCCAGAAGAAAATCGTCGAAGAGTAGGGAAAAGCCTGAGTTTATTGGCTGTCATACTCTTCGCTGTCTTTTTGGTCAACTTTGCGGTCATTATCGGAACAGGTAAAAAATTTGGTAAGGACTTGGTTCAAGAAGCAAACAAGGTCCATCAAACAACCAAGACGATTCCTGCAAAACGGGGAACCATCTACGATCGTAATGGAACGCCTATTGCAGAGGATGCGACTTCGTATAATATCTATGCCGTTATTGACAAGACCTACAAGTCAGCAACAGGCAAAATTCTCTATGTAGAGGATTCTCAATTTAATAAGGTGGCTGAAATTTTCCATAAGTATCTGGATATGGAGGAGTCTTATGTCAAAGAACAGCTTTCTCAGCCAGATCTAAAACAGGTGTCTTTTGGTACCAAGGGAAATGGGATCACCTATGCCAATATGATGGCTATTAAAAATGACCTAAAAACTGCTGGCGTGGAGGGAGTTGACTTCACAACTAGTCCTAACCGCAGTTATCCCAATGGACAGTTTGCTTCTTCCTTTATCGGTTTAGCGCAACTCCATGAAAATGAGGATGGAACCAAACGTTTGATTGGGACATCTGGGTTGGAGAGTTCTTTAAATAACATTCTGGCGGGTACAGATGGGATCATTACCTATGAGAAGGATCGTCTGGGAAATATTGTTCCGGGTACAGATCAAGCTTCTCAACAAACGGTAGATGGAAAGGATGTGTACACAACCCTTTCTAGTCCCTTGCAATCCTTTATGGAAACCCAGATGGATGCCTTTCAGGAAAAGGTAAAAGGCAAGTATATGACGGCTACCTTGGTCAGCGCTAAAACAGGGGAAATCCTGGCTACGACCCAACGGCCGACCTTTAATGCAGATACCAAGGATGGTATCACCAAAGACTTTGTTTGGCGTGATATTCTTTATCAAAGTAACTACGAACCAGGATCAGCCATGAAGGTCATGACGCTAGCAGCATCTATTGATAATAATACTTTCCCAGGTGGAGAATACTTCAATAGCAGCGAATTAAAAATAGCGGATGCGACGATTCGAGATTGGGATGTTAATGATGGTTTGACTACTGGTGGGATGATGACTTTCTCACAAGGTTTCGCTCACTCCAGTAATGTTGGAATGAGTCTACTTGAACAAAAAATGGGAGATGCTACTTGGTTGGATTATCTAAACCGCTTTAAGTTTGGGGTGCCGACGCGTTTTGGTCTGACTGATGAGTATTCAGGTCAATTGCCTGCAGATAATATTGTTAATATTGCCATGAGTGCATTTGGACAAGGGATTTCAGTAACTCAGACGCAAATGATTCGTGCCTTTACAGCCATTGCCAATGATGGGGTTATGTTGGAACCGAAATTTATCAGCGCCCTCTATGATCCAAATGACCAATCTGTTCGTAAGTCTCAGAAGGAAATTGTCGGAAATCCTGTGTCAAAAGCAGCAGCGTCCTCTACTCGGGAGCACATGGTCATGGTCGGAACAGATCCTGTCTACGGTACCATGTATAACCACAGCACAGGAAAACCAAATGTCAATGTTCCGGGACAGAATGTTGCCCTGAAATCAGGGACTGCTCAGATTGCTGATGAGAAGAATGGGGGTTACCTAACGGGTGAAACCAACTATATCTTCTCTGTTGTGTCAATGCATCCTGCAGAGAATCCTGACTTTATCCTCTATGTGACGGTGCAACAGCCAGAGCATTATTCGGGTGTTCAGCTTGGGGAGTTTGCCAACCCAATCCTTGAGCGAGCTTCTGCTATGAAAGAATCCCTCAATCTTCAGTCAACTGCCAAGAGCTTAGATCAGGTCAGCAAGACGACAAGCTATGCCATGCCAGCTACCAAGGACTTTACGCCGGGAGACCTAGCAGAGGAATTGCGTCGCAACCTTGTCCAACCAATCGTTATTGGAACAGGAACTAAGATCAAGGAACTCTCGGTTGCTGAAGGAGATAATTTGGAAGCCAATCAGCAGATCTTAATCCTGTCTGACAAGGTCGAAGAAATGCCTGATATGTACGGCTGGACAGATGAAAATGTGCAAACATTTGCCAAATGGCTGAATATAGAAGTCGAGTGGGAAGGTAGTGGCAAAACGGTCAAGAAACAAAGTGTCCGTGCCAATACAGCCCTCAAAGACATTAAAAAAATGAAAATAACTTTAGGAGATTAAGATGATTAGTTCCATTAGTGCTGGAATTCTAGCCTTTCTATTGACCTTGATAGGTATTCCAGCCTTTATCCGATTTTATCGAAAAGCACAGATTACAGGTCAGCAGATGCACGAGGATGTCAAGCAACACCAAGCTAAAGCTGGAACTCCAACCATGGGAGGTCTTGTCTTCCTGATCGTTGCAGTTGTTGTGAGCTTCCTTGTCGCTCTCTTTACCCAACAATTGACCAACAATGTAGGCATGATTTTGTTTATCTTGGTTTTGTATGGTTTGGTAGGTTTTTTGGATGATTTCCTCAAGGTCTTTCGTAAGATTAACGAAGGCTTAAATCCCAAGCAAAAACTTGCTCTCCAGCTGCTTGGAGGAGTGATTTTCTACCTCTTTTATGAGCGTGGTGGTGACATGCTTTCAGTTTTTGGCTACCAAGTTCATCTGGGTATTTTCTATATCTTCTTTGCCCTTTTCTGGTTAGTTGGCTTTTCAAATGCGGTGAACCTGACGGACGGGATCGACGGCCTAGCAAGTATTTCAGTGGTGATTAGCTTATCGGCCTACGGTGTGATTGCTTATATGCAAAATCAACTGGATATTCTTCTTGTGATTCTTGCCATGATTGGTGGTTTGCTAGGCTTCTTCGTCTTTAACCACAAGCCTGCCAAAGTCTTCATGGGAGATGTGGGAAGTTTGGCTCTTGGTGGGATGCTGGCAGCTATTTCTATGGCCCTCCACCAAGAATGGACCCTTTTGTTGATTGGGATTATCTATGTCTTTGAGACAAGCTCTGTTATGATGCAGGTCACCTACTTCAAACTTAGTGGTGGGAAGCGTATTTTCCGTATGACACCTGTGCATCATCATTTTGAGCTTGGAGGATTCTCAGGCAAGGGCAATCCTTGGAGCGAGTGGAAAGTTGACTTCTTCTTTTGGGGAGTTGGGCTTCTAGCAAGTCTCTTGACCTTAGCCTTTTTATACCTACTGTAAAACTAACTTTTGATTACAAAATAAAACAGGATGAAGTTGTTCTTCATCCTGTTTTTGTGATGTTAAAAGTTAGTTGGATTCATCCTTTCTTCCATTTAACATAAAAGTGGCTGTAAGGGCTAGGCTGAGGCCTGCTAAAAAGAGGAGTGGGTTAGATGCTTCCCCTGTTGCTGGAAGTTGTTCTTTAGGAGAATGGTTTCCAGCTTTAGCAAGACTCGGACTAGCTGAAAGTTGTTCAGCCTCGTGTGCTGAGGTTTCTACATCTGAAGCACTTAGTTTTTCCTCTGTGTTAGAGCTTGTTCCAGCAGCTTGATAGACGACAGCATAGGTACTGAAATGATTAGTGATAAATTCTACCTTTCCTTCTCGAACGGTGAAATCAAGGGCTTGCAACTCCTTGGTCGGAGTAATATAGTAGACCTTTTCTACGTTAGCTGAAATAGGCAAGCGAACCAAGACAGAGCCTTTTGGCTGCAAGCTATGATCGGTTGGATTTTTAAGCTGTAGATCGTAAGCATCATAGGTCTTGCCAAAGAGTTCCTGAGCTAAGACACGTCGGCTGGAAACGTGAGAAATTCCTTCTAAGTCAGTGACTCCACCAATGATTTCCACTCCAGTTTCCTTATCTTTTAAGACTTGAACTGGATAATCAGGAAGGCTAAGGGTTGGAGCAGTCTGATTCCCACTAGTTCCGATAGGGTCAGTGTACTCAGGTTTTTCAACAGTAGGCGCATCTTCTTGCCCTGCGGTTCCGATAGGGTCAGTGTACTCAGGTTTTTCAACAGTAGGAGCTTCCTCTTGCCCTGCCGTTCCGATAGGCTCGGTGTACTCAGGTTTTTCAACAGTAGGAGCTTCCTCTTGACCTGCAGTTCCGATAGGGTTGGTGTATTCCGGAATTTCAACAGTAGGAGCTTCTTCTTCTCCCGCAGTTTCGATAGGATCAGTATATTCAGGAATGTAAACAGTAGGAGCTGGTTCGTCCCCCTTGCTTGTAGTTGGCTTCTTCTCGTCAACCTTCTTCTCATCTTTTTTAGTAAAGACAGCTACAACAGGACTACTTGTGGTAGTTCCTTGAATGGCATAAGCTTCGATCGCTTTTCCGGTTTGTCGATCAGTAGCCTCAGGGATTGGGATTTGAACTTGATTGTCTTGGATTGATAGCACGGTCTGATCCCCACTTGTAACCAGATGCGTTTCGTCCACTTTGCGTAAGACCAGAGGATCTTTGACACCAGGGAAGGTTACAGCGATGGCTTCCCAGTCTCCAGATGGTAGGGTTAAGGAAATTTCTTTGTCGTTTTCCTTGAGAGGAGCGATACTTGGACTATCTATACCAACAGCTGGGGCTTTGATGATGTCAAAAGAGTCCAGAGAAATTTTCTTGCGACCTTCTGGTGAATCTGGGTCAACACGTAATGTTAGGGTGTGCGGACCGTCAGTGAGATTTGTAAATTCGCCAATAAAGGCTCTCTTTTCAGTTGCGCCTGAAGTGTAGAAGTCTAGACTTGGCATTTCTTTGCCATCTAGTGTAACACGTGCTCGTCCAAGGGCAAGGCTCTTCAAACCATAGATACGAATGCCTGTACCAGTAAAGGAAATAGTTGCCTGAGCTTCTGAAGCTGCACTAGAGTCGCTATTGTTGATGTCGGCATATTTTTCCGTACCTCCGTAGAGTTCAGGGTCAGACCAGTCCTTAAACTGGGAGCCATACTGGATGCGCGAATCACGATCGTCCATTTTTTCAATCGTGTTGCCTGCTCCTGCTAGGATCTTGAAGTAGTCTAATGAAATTTTCGAGCGCTCACTACCACGTCCTTTGTGCTTACGTTTAACACTAAGAGTCAATGTGTGAGGTCCGTCAGACAATCCTGTGAAGCGACCGATGAGACTACCTTTTTCAGTTGCCCCAGCAGTGTGGAAATCAAGTTCGCCGACCTCTTTGCCATCAATTTTAGCAGTAGCAAGACCTAGCTCAGACGATTTTAGTCCATAGATTTCGATACCAACGCCAGTGAAAGGAATGGTAGTAGTGAGATCTTCGTCTGTATAGTCCCCTTTTGAAAGATCCGCATACTTCTCAGTTCCTCCAAATAATTCTGAGTCTGCCCAGTTTCCAAAGGCAGCTCCGTACTGGATGCGGTTATCTCGATCGTCCATCAATTCACTAGGAGTTTCTACAGTGACCTTTTCAGATACTTGTGTGGAAACTTCGCCCAGCATCGCCTTGACGGTATAAGTATAGGCGAGTTGAGGATTTAGTGATCGATCGATAAAGTTAGTTTGATTGGTTACAAATTCTCTAGTTGCAGAGGTCTGGCCAGATTCATCTTTTACTTGTCTTTGGATGACATAGTGGGTGGCGCCTTCTACTTGGTTAAAGGTGAGTTCGGCAGTGACTCCATTTTGTCGAACTGCTGTCAGACTGGTTACACGACCAGGGAAATGTTCAAAGGTAATGACATCACCTTTTTGTGTTGCTAGTTGGATGCGGCCATCTTTGAGGACAGTAGCCTTGACTGCTTTGCCATTGACCTTAACCTGACTGGCTTCGATGTTTGGATAGTCTACAACCAGGTCTCCACCGACATTTGACAGGAAGGACAAGCTTTGAAGGTTTTTATCTTTCCATTTCATGCTGACTTCAAAGTTTCCTCGAGCAACCAAGCCAGAAACCTGACCGTCTTTCCATGCATCTGGAAGGGCTGGCAATGGCGCAATATAGTCAGTATGAGATTGGAGGAGCATTTCTGCCATCCCACTAGTTGCCCCAAAGTTTCCATCGATTTGGAAAGGTGCGTGGGTATCCCAAAGGTTTTCTAGGGTTGAATACTTGAGCTGTTCAGCGAGTAAGCGATGGGCACGGTTACCGTCCAAGAGACGAGCCCAGAGGTTGATTTTATTGGCCTTAGACCAACCAGTACCACCATCTCCACGGTGGTTGAGGGTAGCACGCGCAGCCTCTAGGTATTCAGCCTGGTCCTTGCTAAAGAGCGTACCTGGGAAGAGCCCAACTAGATGGGAAACGTGGCGGTGGTTGTTTTCAATCCCTTCGTTGGTGAATTGTGGGCTGTCTTCTTCGTACCATTCCTTGATACGTCCCTCATTGTTGATGTGAAGGGGTTTTAGTTTGTCAAATTTAGCCTTGACCTCTGTGACTAAGTCTTGGTCGACTT
>CAUSQY010000038.1:0-12885 GCA_963533645.1 uncultured Streptococcus sp.
CCTCTATTTTTGATACTGTCAATTTCTAGGCCTTCTTGTTGAAGACGTTGGATCGCTTTCCATATGGATGTACGGCTTAAATTCAGTTCTTCTCCGATTTTTTCTCCGCTAACATAATCGTTTTCTCTAGCTAATATTTGGTAAACTAGTTGGTGTGATTTCATTGATTTTCCTTTCTAGCTAAGAGGGAGTTAGAGTATTCATTTCGAGTTTGACTAGGTGTTTTGTGAAAAAACTGTTTGTAGGCTTTTGAGAAATGTAGTGGATCTGAAAAACCCACAGAATATGCAATGACTTTGATCGTTTCATTGGTGTGTTCTAGTAACTGTTGAGCGCGCTTCATTCGAACGAAAAGTAAATACTCTTTTGGAGAGAGTTGGTGAAATTCTTTAAACACACTAGTTAAGTAACTTCTATGAACCGATAGCTCTTTAGCTAAATCTTGAATGGTGAGCAATCGTGGATAGTGACTATCAATTAATCGTTTGCAGTCAAGATAGAGTTGGTGGGTTGATGAAATATTCTCTTTTTTCTGATTGGGAGCAATCGTTCCTAGATGAAACATTAGTTCATGGAGTTGTCCCATGATGTGGAGTTGAGCCAATTCATTTGATTTTGTAATCTGAGCGAAGCGGACAATATCTGAGATGAGTTTTGCAGTTGTTTGTGTATGACAGTTATTTGACTGGATGAGGTAGGATTGGTCAGAAATTTGAGATAGAGCAAAGTAGTCAGGTGCCCTCCCTCCAGTGATCCCCAACCAGTAGTAAGCCCAAGGATCCTGGTTATCTGCTTGATAGAATGTTAATTCATCTGGTTTTAGTAAAAAGAAATCTCCTGCCTTTAAATCAACAATTTTCCCCTTATAATGGAATTGACCTTTTCCTTTAGTAATGTAATGTAGTACATAGGTATCTCGAATAGCTGGGCCAAAAGAGTAATTAGGCGTGCATTCTTCATAACCGTAGAAGCTAAGAGAAAGATCAATTGTTCCAGTCTGGTATTCTGAAAAAACGAGCATGGGTCACCTCCTACCTAACATTTTACCATACTTTAGAGACATTTTTCTATTTTAGAAAGCGCTTTTATTTGCTAAAATTTTATCAAGAAATGGTTGAGGTACAATTTATGGGAATTCGGATAGAGAATAATCTATTTTACGTTGAGAGTAAAGGTCTAAGTTTGATTATTGAAAATAGGGATGGGTACTTATTATTAAAACATTTAGGAAAGACTATTAAGAATTATAGAGGTTCTAATAGTGTTTATGAACGCGATCATGCTTTTTCAGGTAATCCAACAGCTACTAATCGCACCTTTAGTTTGGATACGCAACGTCAGATTTTTGGACAACATGGTTTGGGTGACTTTAGAAAACCAACTTTACAGGTTCAACATGATGCAACTGAAGTAACAGACTTTCGATTTGTAGAAGCAAAGATTTTAAAAGGTCAGAATGGTCCACAGGGCTTACCTTCTCCTCACAGCATGGATGCTACAGAGACGCTTGCTTTGATTTTAAAAGATCCTCAAGCTAAACTTAGTCTGACTTTGTATTATACAGCTTTTGATAATGATGCGACAATTGCTAGTTATAGCAAATTGGAAAATAATAGTAATCAGGAAGTTGTTATTCATAAGGATTTTTCTTTCATGGCTGATTTTCCTGCTGCAGCTTACGAAATAGTGACTTTACAGGGAGCTTATGCTCGTGAAAAGACTGTTCGACGTCAACAGGTTGAGCAAGGAATCTTTTCGATTAGTTCAAACCGTGGAGCTTCTGGGCATGCTCAAACACCAGCTCTTCTATTATGTGATCGAGGAGTCACTGAGGATGCTGGGAATGTGTTTGCTCTGCAACTACTGTATAGTGGAAACTTCGAAGCTTTTGTACAAAAGAATCAGTTGAATGAAGTTCGGGTGGCTATTGGCATTAATCCAGAAAACTTTTCTTGGAAGTTAGATCCTGAGGAAAATTTTGAAACACCGGTAGCTTTAGCGACCTTTTCAGATCAAGGATTAACGGGTATTAGCCATGAAAGTCAGAATTTTGTACTTAAGTACATTAAGCCAAGTAAATTTTCTAAAAAAGAACGTCCAATTCTAATCAATAACTGGGAAGCAACTTACTTTGACTTTCAGAGAGAAAAACTGTTAGAGTTGGCAGATGAGGCTAAGAAAGTTGGAATTGAACTTTTTGTATTAGATGATGGGTGGTTTGGTAATCGCTTTGATGATAATAGGGCTTTAGGTGATTGGGTTGTTAATGAGAAAAAACTGGGTGGAAGTCTAGAAAGTCTGATTTCAGCTATCCATGAAAGAGGTTTGCAGTTTGGGCTTTGGTTAGAACCGGAGATGATTTCTGTTGATAGCGACTTGTATCGCAAACATCCTGACTGGGCTATTCAGGTTCCAGGATATGAGCATACCTATTCTCGAAATCAATTAGTTCTTAATCTTGCCAATCCACAGGTGGTAGAATATCTGAAAAATGTTTTAGATGAACTCCTCTCTCATCATAAAATTGACTACATCAAATGGGATATGAACCGCAATATTACTAATCTTGGGAATGGTTCAGCCTACTTGGAAACCCAGATGCAGTCTCATCAGTATATGTTGGGGCTTTACGAACTCGTTTCTTATCTGACAGAGAAACACAGTCATATTCTCTTTGAGTCCTGCTCTGGTGGTGGTGGAAGAAATGATCTTGGTATGATGCGTTATTTCCCACAAGTCTGGGCTAGTGATAACACTGATGCAATAGCACGTTTACCTATACAGTATGGATCATCTTATCTCTATCCAACCATTTCTATGGGAGCTCATGTGTCAGCTGTACCGAATCATCAGATGGGACGAATGACACCATTGGAAACTCGTGGTCATGTAGCAATGATGGGAAATCTGGGTTATGAGCTTGATTTGACAAGTTTATCAGATGATGAGAAAGCTGAGATTGCTAATCAGGTGAACTTGTATAAAGAATTGCGACCAGTAGTCCAGTTGGGAAAACAGTATAGGTTAATCAATACCGATGCTGAATCCAATGAAGTAGCTGTACAATTCAACTATGGAAATCAAACGATTGTAACCTACGTCCGAGTCCTATCAGTTGTGGAAACAATGGAAACCACCTTGAAACTGAAAGACTTAGAGGTGGAAGGGCTTTATGAACTGGAAGGGACAAACATTGTTTACTCAGGTGCAGAGCTCATGTATGCAGGTTTAACTGTTACCTTATCGCCAGGAGATTTCTTGAGTAGACAGTATAAATTCAAAAGACTATAATAAAAGCGTATAAATTTATCAAGGAGGCATTCCAATGAAATGGTATAAGAAAGCAGGTTTTCTTTTAGTAGCTGGGGCAAGTTTACTAGGACTAGTGGCTTGTGGTCAGAACAATCAATCAGTTGATGGTAAGGTAACGATTGAGTTTTTTAACCAGAAGACCGAGATGGCAGATACCTTGCAAAGGATAGTGGATGATTTTGAAAAGGAACACCCTAATATTGATGTGAAGCTGACTACAGTACCCGCAGCTGGAATTGTTCTAAAGACTCGGATTTTATCAGGAGATGTTCCAGATATTATTAATATCTATCCTCAAAATATGGATTTTCAGGAGTGGGCGAAGGCAGGCTATTTTGCAGATATGACAGGAAAATCCTATCTTGAGAATATCAAGAATGACTATGCCGAAAAGTATGCAATCAATAACAAGATTTATAGTGTGCCTTTAACGGCCAATCTTTATGGAATCTATTACAATAAAACGAAGTTTAAAGAATTAGGACTTGAGGAACCGAAGACTTTTAAAGAGTTTCAAGAGATTGTTAAAAAGATACAAGATAGTGGGCATTCTCCATTTGCAGTTGCAGGCAATGAAGGCTGGACACTAAATGGTTACCACCAACTTTCTCTCATTACTATTACAGGCAGTGGAGACGCAGCTAATAACTATCTTCGCTTTTCAAAACCAAACGCTATCTCTGCTGATGATGCTATTTTAAAAGCAGATGCGGAACGACTCGATTTATTGGCAGATAATGCTCAAGATGGTTGGCGTGGTGCCTCTTATAATGATGCGGTGGTAGCATTTTCGAGTGGAAAAGCCTTGATGATGCCACAAGGATCATGGGCATTAGCGGCAATTAATCAACAGGATCCAAAATTTGAGGTGGGGATGTTTGCCTTCCCAGGAGAAGAAGTAGGAAAAGAAGTTACTGTTGGTGCAGGGGACATGGCATTATCAACTTCAGCTACTACTAAACATCCTAAAGAAACCGAAGAATTTATCAGCTATATGACTAGTCCAAAAGCTATGCAATCATATTATGATGTAGATGGTTCACCAGTTGCTGTAAAAGGTATACAAGAAAAAGAAGACTCAGCGCTTACAGAGATTTCTAAATTGGCATTTACGGATAAGCATTATGTGTGGTTGGGCCAACACTGGAATTCTGAAGAAGACTTTTTTAATCTAAGTGCAGGTTACTTGATGGATAAAAATCTGAAAAATATGGCAAACAATCTCAATGCTTTCTTTAATCCAATGAAGGCAGATTTGGACTAGAATAGGAGTTAAGATGATATGGCTATTCGAAAATTTTTAAATAAATACTGGGGTTGGACTTTTTTGCTCATCCCGCTTGCTTTACAAGCTATCTTCTTTTACTTTCCAATGGTACAAGGTGCTTTCTATAGTTTGACTAACTGGACTGGATTGACCTATAATTATAAATTTGTTGGTTTAAATAACTACAAATTGCTTATGATTGATGGGAAATTTTTCACAGCAATAGCTTTTACTTTGATTTTAACTCTGGCATTGATTATTGGAGAGATTACAATTGGGATGGTTGTGGCTCGAGCCTTAAATTCTAAGATGAAGGGGCAGACCTTCTTTAGAGCTTGGTTCTTTTTCCCGGCTGTTTTGTCTGGTTTGACAGTTTCCTTGATTTTTAAACAATTCTTCAACTATGGGCTTCCAACGATTGGAAAAATTTTAGGAATTAGCTTTTTACAAGAGAGTCTATTGGGGACACCAGTCGGAGCGGTAGTGGCAACTATTTTTGTTCTTCTATGGCAAGGAGTAGCAATGCCAATCATTCTCTTTCTTGCTGGTCTTCAGAGTATTCCAACTGATATTTTAGAGGCAGCATCAATTGATGGTGCAACCAGTAAACAAACCTTTTGGAAGATTGAATTGCCCTATTTACTGCCAACAATCTCTATGGTTTTTATCTTGGCTCTTAAGTCCGGTTTGACAGCCTTTGACCAGATTTTTGCCTTGACGAGTGGTGGTCCAAATAATGCTACAACGTCTCTTGGACTTTTAGTCTACAACTATGCTTTCAAGAGTAATCAATATGGATATGCGAATGCAATTGCCTTGATTTTATTCTTAATTATTGGAATTGTTTCTCTGTTCCAAATTAAACTATCAAAGAAATTTGAAATCTAATAGAGGAGTCCTACACATGAAAAAAGAAGAAAAATTGAATCAGTTTTGGAAATATGTCCTCTTGATAGTAGGTGGTATCCTTATACTTGTTCCTTTATTGGTAACAGTATTTAGTTCTTTCAAAATAACTAAGGATATCATGAATCATTTCTTTAGTTTGCCCAATCCTTTTACCTTAAGTAATTATGAACGATTAATTTCAGATGGAATTGGAGGCTATTTCTGGAATTCAGCTGTTATTACGGTGTTATCATTGATTGTAGTAGCTTTCTTTATACCAGCTGCAGCTTATTCCATTGCTCGAAATATGTCCAAGAAAAAAGCCTTTGCAATTATGTATTCGCTCTTGATCTTAGGGATATTTGTTCCATTTCAGGTGATTATGATTCCCATCACAGTTATGATGAGTAAACTCGGTCTAGCGAATATGTGGGGGCTAGTAATACTCTACCTAACTTATGCTATTCCACAGACTCTCTTCTTGTATGTTGGTTATATTAAAATCAGTATACCAGATAGTTTAGATGAAGCTGCAGAAATTGATGGGGCTGATCGTTTTACAACTTATCGTCGAATCATTTTTCCAATGCTGAAGCCCATGCATGCGACAACTTTGATTATCAATGCTCTCTGGTTCTGGAATGACTTTATGTTGCCACTCTTGATTCTGAATAAGGATTCCAAGATGTGGACTTTGCCTCTCTTCCAATACAACTACCAAGGTCAGTACTTCAATGACTATGGCCCAAGTTTTGCATCCTATATTGTGGGAATTGTAACGATAACCATTGTCTACCTCATCTTCCAAAAACATATCATTTCAGGAATGAGTAACGGGGCAGTGAAGTAAGAAAGTGCTTAGGGAATGTATAATTCCATACATAGACGAACGGTTCAGCTTATTGACAATTCTATGTAGAAAACAAGAAAGTAGTACTTAATTGCTTGCAGTGTATATCAGTACGAGTTCAATGTGGACAAAAGTCTAAAAATATTTTTCATTTACGAAGCCAGGTCATATAAGACTTGGCTTTCATTAGAAAAAGGAGAACATCTATGACCATTCAAAATAAAACTATGTTGATTACTTACTCAGATAGTCTTGGAAATAATCTTAAAGACTTATATGAGAATTTGGAAGAACATTTTGGCGATGCTATTGGAGGAGTTCACCTTCTACCATTTTTCCCATCAACAGGTGATCGTGGATTTGCACCAGTTGACTATGATGAAGTGGATTCAGCTTTTGGTGATTGGGAGGACGTTAAGCGTTTAGGTGAGAAATATTATCTTATGTTTGACTTTATGATTAATCATATTTCTCGTCAATCTAAGTATTATAGGGACTATCAAGAGAAACATGAAGCCAGTGAATTTAAAGATCTTTTTTTAAACTGGGATAAGTTTTGGCCAGAGAACCGTCCGACACAGTCTGATGTAGATTTAATTTACAAGCGTAAGGATCGTGCACCAAAGCAAGAGATTGTGTTTGCAGATGGTTCAGTAGAACATTTGTGGAATACCTTTGGTGAGGAGCAGATTGATCTTGATGTGACCAAAGAAGTAACGATGTCATTTATCCGTAAGACGATTCAACATCTAGCGAGTAACGGGTGTGATTTGATTCGTCTAGATGCCTTTGCTTATGCAGTGAAGAAATTGGATACCAATGATTTCTTTGTGGAACCAGATATTTGGAATTTATTGGACAAAGTTCGAGATATAGCAGCTGAGTACGGTGCAGAGCTCTTACCTGAGATTCATGAACACTATTCGATTCAGTTTAAAATAGCGGACCATGATTACTATGTTTACGATTTTGCCCTTCCAATGGTGACTCTTTATACTCTTTACAGTTCTAGAACAGAGCGTTTGGCTAAGTGGTTAAAGATGAGCCCGATGAAGCAATTTACGACACTAGATACTCATGATGGGATTGGAGTGGTGGATGTCAAGGATATCCTGACCGATGAGGAAATTGACTATGCTTCAAATGAGCTCTATAAGGTAGGAGCGAATGTCAAACGGAAGTACTCTAGTGCAGAGTATAACAATCTAGATATCTACCAAATCAATTCAACCTACTATTCTGCGCTTGGAGATGATGATGTCAAGTATTTCCTAGCTCGTTTGATTCAAGCTTTTGCTCCAGGCATTCCTCAGGTTTACTATGTGGGTCTATTAGCAGGAAAAAATGATTTGAAGTTGTTAGAAGAAACCAAAGAAGGTCGAAATATTAATCGCCATTACTATAGCAAGGAGGAAATAGCAGAAGAAGTTCAACGTCCTGTGGTGAAGTCTCTTCTCAATCTATTTTCTTTCCGTAATCAATCAGAGGCCTTTGACCTAGAAGGGACTATTGAGATAGAAACACCAACAGCTCACAGCATTGTAATCAAACGTCAAAATAAAGATAAGTCCGTAACAGCAGTAGCAGAAATTGATTTGCAAAGTCAGACCTATCAAGTAGTGGAAAACGGCAGAAAAATTCAGTTCTAATGCTATATTAATGAAAGAGTTTTTTTGTGGCGAAAACGTGTTCATTGTTCCCAAATGACGGAAAAAATGGTAGAATATAAAGATAGTTTAGCATTTATCTTCTGGAGAAATCCAGAACAGAAAGGATCCGTTTTGAAATCAATTGGATTACTGGATAAGATAAGAGGGCTTTCGAAAAAAGATTTCTTTTTGTATTTGATAATCATGAGTATCTTTTTACCTTTTTATTTATTCTTAGCGCTCTTTGCTTTATATTTGATAGGTTTACTTGTTACTGGGGAGATGAAGGGAATTATCAAAGGATTAGCCAAACATCCTGTACTTCTCTTTTTTATTGCCTACAGTAGTATCATCTCCATCGTCGCCAAGAACTGGCTTGGATTGGTTGCATCTTTACTGATGTTTCTCTTCCTCATTTTCTTTAGTTTTTACCAGAAACGTCTGACACATGCTTTCTTTCGACTGATTCTGCAGACAATCTTGTTTGGTAGTGTGCTCTCTGCTGTTTTTGCTACTTTGGAGCATTTTCAAATTGTAAAGAAATTTAACTACGCCTTTCTTTCGCCCAATATGCAAGTATGGCACCAAAACCGTGCAGAGGTGACCTTCTTTAATCCTAACTACTATGGGATCATTTGTTGCTTCTGTATCATGATTGCCTTTTATCTCTTTACAACGACGAAGCTAAGATGGTTGAAAGTCTTTTGTGTGCTAGCAGGTTTTGTGAATCTATTTGGTTTGAATTTTACACAAAATAGAACAGCCTTTCCTGCCATCATCGCTGGTGCCATCATTTATCTCTTTACAACTATTAAAAACTGGCGTGCCTTTTGGCTCAGTATTGGAGTTTTCGGGATTGGCCTTTGTTTCCTCTTCTCAAGCGATTTGGGTGTCCGTATGGGAACGCTAGATTCTTCAATGGAGGAGCGTGTTTCAATCTGGAATGCGGGTATGACTTTGTTTAAGCAAAATCCGATCTGGGGTGAGGGTCCGCTGACCTATATGAATTCTTTCCCGAGAATCCATGCACCTTATCACGAACACGCGCATAGTCTTTACATCGATACTATTTTAAGTTATGGTTTGATTGGAACCATTCTCCTATCCATTTCTTCGGTTATCCCGGTTCACATGATGATGGATATGAGTCAGGAGTCTGGGAAACGACCAATTATCGGTCTTTATCTCTCCTTCCTTACAGTAGTCGCTGTACATGGAATTTTTGACTTGGCTCTCTTCTGGGTTCAGTCAGGATTCATCTTCTTGCTGGTTATGTGCAGTCTACCACTGGAACACCGAACCTTGGTGTCCGAAATGACAGATTAAGTTGATCAAGATTAGAGATCTTCTACTTTAGGTAGGAGGTCTTTTTTGTTGGTAGAAATTATTTCTAAATCGAAATAGTTGACAGATAGAACGAGAGATGTTACACTGAAAAAAATTCGATATAGAAATAAATTGGAGAAGTCATGAAAGATAGTCATTTGGTAGCCCATCATATTCGTTTGTTGAATGGGCGGATTTTTCAAAAGTTACTGAGTCAGGATCCTGATGCTCTTTATCGGAGTGAACAGGGAAAGATTCTCGCTGTCTTATGGAATAGTGAAACTGGCTGTGCAACCGCGACAGATATTGCGCTGGCGACTGGTCTCACCAACAATACGCTCACAACCATGATTAAGAAACTTGAGGAGCAAAACCTGGTCATCATTAGCTCATGTGGAATAGATAAGAGGAAAAAATATGTCGTTCTGACTGAACTTGGTTCATCCCAGAAAGAAGTTGGCCATCGTGTTAGTCAAAAATTAGATACTATCTTTTATAAAGGATTCACCGAGGAAGAAATTCGCCAGTTTGAAAGTTATCAGGAACGCATTTTGAACAATCTGAAAGAGAAGGAAAATTAGGCTTAGAATGGGGTAAATTAGTTATTAAAAGTTTGGTAACTTGACCAATCGAGGAAAGTTTTAAATTGAGGACAAAGAATGATTGAATACAAAAATGTAGCGCTACGCTATACAGATAAAGATGTTTTGAGAGATGTCAATTTACGGATTGAGAATGGGGAGTTCATGGTTTTAGTTGGACCTTCTGGATCCGGTAAGACGACCATGATCAAGATGATTAACCGTCTTTTGGAACCAACTGATGGAAATATTTATATGGATGGTAAGCGCATCAAAGACTATGATGAGCGTGAACTTCGTCTTTCTACTGGTTATGTTTTACAGGCTATTGCTCTATTTCCTAATCTAACGGTCGCGGAAAATATTGCCCTGATTCCTGAGATGAAGGGCTGGACTAAGGAAGAAATTGCTCAGAAAACAGAAGAGCTTTTGGCTAAAGTTGGCTTGCCAGTAGCTGAGTATGGGCATCGACTTCCAAGCGAATTATCTGGTGGAGAACAGCAACGAGTCGGCATTGTCCGAGCTATGATTGGTCAGCCAAAGATTCTCCTCATGGATGAGCCTTTCTCAGCCTTGGATGCCATTTCGAGAAAACAACTACAAACCTTGACCAGAGAATTGCACAATGAATTTGGGATGACTACCGTTTTCGTCACCCATGATACGGATGAAGCTCTGAAATTAGGTGATCGTATTGCTGTTTTGCAGGATGGAGAGATTCGTCAGGTGGCGAATCCCGAGACGATTTTAAAAGCGCCTGCCACGGACTTTGTAGCAGACTTGTTTGGAGGTAGTGTTCATGGCTAATTTAATATCAACTTTTCAGGAGCGTTTTGGTGATTGGGTAACAGCCCTATCTCAACATTTGCAGTTGTCACTTTTGACCTTGTTACTAGCTATTTTTATTGCAGTCCCCTTAGCGGTATTTCTTCGTTATCATGAAAAGATGGCGGACTGGGTCTTGCAGATTGCAGGGATTTTCCAGACCATCCCGTCTCTTGCCTTGTTGGGGCTCTTCATCCCCTTGATGGGAATTGGGACCTTACCGGCCTTGACTGCTCTAGTGATTTATGCTATTTTTCCGATTTTGCAAAATACCATTACTGGGCTGAAGGGAATTGATCCAAGTCTGCAAGAGGCTGGGATTGCCTTTGGGATGACTAGATGGGAGCGTCTCAAGAAGTTTGAAATTCCACTTGCCATGCCTGTCATTATGTCTGGGATTCGGACGGCAGCGGTCTTGATCATCGGTACGGCGACCTTGGCTGCCTTGATTGGGGCAGGCGGACTGGGTTCCTTTATCCTTTTGGGAATTGACCGCAATAATACCAGTCTGATTTTGATTGGGGCCCTTTCTTCTGCAGTGCTGGCCATTGCCTTTAACTTCCTACTAAAAGTGATGGAAAAAGCAAAATTGCGGACGATTTTCTCTGGTTTTGCCTTGGTGACAATATTGCTCGGTCTGTCTTATAGTCCAGCTCTCTTGGCTCAAAAAGAGAAAGAAAACTTGGTTATTGCTGGGAAATTGGGTCCAGAACCAGAAATTTTGGCCAATATGTATAAGTTGCTGATTGAAGAAAATACCAGTATGACTGCGACTGTTAAACCGAATTTTGGGAAAACAAGCTTCCTCTATGAAGCTCTGAAAAAAGGCGATATTGACATCTATCCTGAATTTACTGGTACGGTGACTGAAAGTTTGCTTCAACCATCACCGAAAGTGAGTCATGAGCCAGAGCAGGTTTATCAGGTGGCGCGTGATGGCATTGCCAAACAGGATCATCTAGCCTATCTCAAACCTATGTCTTATCAAAATACCTACGCTGTAGCTGTTCCGAAAAAGATTGCTCAAGAATATGGCTTGAAGACCATTTCGGACTTGAAAAAAGTGGAAGGGCAGTTGAAGGCAGGCTTTACACTTGAGTTTAATGACCGTGAAGATGGCAATAAGGGCTTGCAATCAATGTATGGTCTCAATCTCAACGTAGCGACCATGGAGCCAGCTCTTCGCTATCAGGCAATTCAGTCAGGTGATATTCAAATTACGGATGCCTATTCGACAGATGCAGAATTGGCGCGTTATGATTTACAGGTCTTGGAAGATGACAAGCAACTCTTCCCACCTTATCAAGGAGCTCCACTAATGAAAGAAGCTCTTCTCAAGAAACATCCAGAGTTGGAAACAGTTCTCAATAAATTGGCTGGTAAAATTACTGAAAGCCAGATGAGCCAGCTCAACTACCAAGTCGGTGTTGAAGGCAAGTCAGCAGAACAAGTAGCCAAGGAGTTTCTCCAAGAACAAGGATTGTTGAAGAAATAGATTGAAAATGTCAAACTCAACTTCTTTAATTGACCATACAGAAGAATGCTCAGACAATCTTGTCTGGGCTTTTTTAGTGTCAGAATTAATGATTTTCATTTTTAAATGGAAAATAAGAGGAAATTTTCAGGATTTTCTAAAGTTTTACTGTAAATACACTTGACTATTCAGATAATAGGTGTATAATGTGTTGTGAACTACTTAACAAATAAGGATTTCCAGCTCATGTCGACTAAGGATGGAAATCTTGTGTATAGACAGTTCAGTAGATATATAATAGAGCGTTGCGTCCGAAAGTCTATCCAGACACGGCTCTTTAAAAACAAAAGGAGAAAATATGACGACTTATTTGCATAAAAAACTCAAGAATATCAAAATTACTCTTGGTGAAATGTCTGGCGGTTACCGCCGTATGGTTGCTGCTATGGCTGATTTAGGATTTTCAGGAACCATGAAGGCTATCTGGAATGACCTCTTTGCCAATCGTAGTTTTGCCCAGTGGCTTTACCTGCTAGTTTTAGGAAGTTTTCCAATCTGGCTGGAGTTGATTTATGAACACCGCATTGTTGACTGGGTTGGGATGATTTGTAGCCTGACTGGGATTATCTGTGTCATCTTTGTATCGGAAGGTCGAGCAAGTAACTACCTATTTGGTTTGATTAATTCCATCATTTATCTGGTGCTTGCCCTTC
>CAUSQY010000039.1:0-12698 GCA_963533645.1 uncultured Streptococcus sp.
AAACAGGTGCAACAGTTGAACTTGGATTTGACTTGAACAAAGCACACTTCTTTGACGTAGAAACTGAAAAAACAGTCTACTAAGCAAATGAAATGTCAAAACACTGCTAGAGAAATCTGGCAGTGTTTTTTGCTGGTTAAAAGAAGCAGGACGAGTCTCGCCTTGCTTCTTTTATGTTATTCTTCCTTTTTCTTGAGAGAAAGTCCAAGCCCTGCTAGAATGACACCTAGGAAGGTTAGGATAGACGTTTTCTCACCTGTATTTGGTAAGGTAGTAGCTACTGGATTATGAGCGCTTGGTAAAATAATAGTTTGACCACCGTTTGAAAGAGTGATCGCATCGCCTTGATTTTGTCCCTGCGTATCTTGGACTTCGTGGTGATTTGTTTCTGCAGGTTCAGTCTTAAGCTCTACATAGAGAAGGCGGTATTCGCCGAAACCTTCTTGGTCAGAGCTTGCTAGATATTGAATGTCACCATCTGTGCCGACTAAGTCTTTGGCTTTATCAGCTGTCAAGAAACGAACATCCAACCCTTTTATGCTGTTTGTGAAGTGCCAGTTTTTATCTGCACTTGGGTTGATATTTTTTACATCGAGGATATAGTTGATGATAACCTGGCGATTTTCAAGTCCGAGGAGACGATTGAGGCTAGCGTCACGAACGCCAGGGAATTTACCATTTGCGCGATAATTGTTGGTTACCACGATGAATTCCTGATCTGGACGGACATCTTTTCCTTGGTATTTTAGATTGCGGACACGACTAGCATCAGGGTGGATCAACTTACCTTCGCGATCGTATTTATTTGGTTGGGTGACGTCGTACTCATAGGTTACACCGTCAATCACATCAAAATTATAAGTACGGTAGCTTGGATTGATGAGCTGTTGCGCTTCTTTTTTAGTTGGATCAATCGTGTTGAACTGACCAGCAGACATTTCCAACCATTCTTTGAGTTGAGCTCCAGTGACTTTTAGGATGGCCGTGACATTGTCGTAGAGGTAGAGGTCGGCTACGTTTTTGATGGCGATTGGGTCAGCTGGAATATCTGTATAGGCAGTAGCATCTCCACGGGTTCCCGCCTTAAATGGTGCCGCAGCCGAGAGAATAGGAAGATCTCCTTCAGGAGTTCCTGCTAGTTCTTTCTTAGCATACCAGATTTGCGCGTTATTGACGATTTGAACAGATGGATCATCCTTGACAAGGGCAAAATAACTCGTGATCGGTGCAGTTGTTGTTCCGACCTGTTGGCGAACGTATTGGATGGTTCCTTCGTGGGCTGTTTTGACAATTTCTTTGATTCGTTCATCAGCGTCTTTGGACTTAGTGTGAATCTTACGAATAGAACCTTTGCTGTTGGCAACAGTCCATTTTCCGTTTTTGTAGATAAGGTTAAGGTCGATAATACCGAGGTGGTCACCATATTTCCCAGCCATGGTTACAGGAGTACCGTTGATTTTACCATTTACGCCATCAACGCCAGCATATTTTTCATAAAAGCCAGTGCCATTTCCACTTGGAAATTCAGCGTGAGAATGCCCTGTTACAACTGCATCCACACCAGGTAGGCTTGCAATTTGATAGCCTTCGTTTTCTTCTCCTTTTTCGTACTTATCATCTCCGATACCTGAGTGAGAGAGTACAAGAGTGATGTCTGCACCTGCTTTGCGCATTTCAGGGATAATCTTTTGAATAGCTTCGACGGAGTCATTGACCTGAATTTTTCCTTCGAGGTTGGCCTTATCCCAGCTGAGAATTTGAGGGGGAACAATTCCAGTCACCCCAATTTTGACGGTCGTTTTGCGACCAGTTTTATCAACAAAGGTTTTGCTGATGATTTTATAGGGGTCGTAGACATAAGCACCCGTTTTAGGGTCAACAACATTGGCGTTGACAATCGGCATTCCAGCTGTATCAATGACACGTTTGAGGTAGTCTAAACCATAGTTAAACTCATGATTTCCTAGTGTACCAGCTTCAAAACCCAGCTTTTGAAGGGCTGCATACATAGGGTGTTGTTCTCCTTCTTTGACCGGGTTAACGATGGCCTTGTATGTTCCAAGTGGCGTTCCTTGGATTGTGTCTCCATTATCTACGAGAAGTGTATTGCTATTTTCTTTTTTTGCTTCCTCGATGAGAACCGCAGTCTTTGCTAGTCCAACGTTTTCAGCGGGTTTGTCTTGGTAATAATCATAGTTAACTAGATTGGTGTGAAGGTCGGTTGTTGCAAGGATGCGGACATCGACTTCCTGTCCTTCTGTTGGTTGAAGGGCTTTGTCGTCTGCAAGGCTTCCTTCTTTAGAAGGGGTTGTTTCAGTGCTTGCTACTGGAGTAGCATTTTCATCTTGCTTAGCAGGAGCGTCTGTTTTTTCAGACGCCGTTCCCTTTTCATTTCCAGTAGCTGCAACGGGTTTCTCTGATTGATTTGCTACTGGTGTAGGTGTAGTGCTAGTATCTAGATTTGTAGCTTTTTCATCTGCTTGAGCAGTAGAAGCCGCAAATACAGCTGCAGTCAGACCTAAAAGGGCTGCTTGTTTACGAAATGATGACATAAAAATCTCCTCAAAAATAGTTTCACTCTATTATACAGGATGGAAGGCAATCAATCAAGTTAATTACGAATGTTTTTATAATTTTGATTAAGAAATGATAGGAAATAGCTAGTTTGTTTATAAAATTCACTCATTAATCATAAAAGTAAATAGAAATAATAAAACAGTTTAAAGTTTATTGTTCTTTGTGAAATCCTTGAAAGGAAAGGAGTAAATTATAGAACTGCAGAGCTTTTCTAGTTTTCATATCCTTAAAAAAGTGATAAAATGGTAGGAAGAATTGGAGAGTATAGATGCCGAAAGAAGTGAATTTGACGGGCGATCAGGTAGTCGCTTTAACGAGAGAATATTTAACAAAGGAAGATGTTGCTTTTGTACAAAAAGCATTGATTTACGCAGTTGATTGTCATAGTGGGCAGTTTCGGAAATCAGGTGAGCCCTATATTATCCATCCCATTCAGGTAGCAGGAATTCTGGCTAAGCTCAAGCTGGATGCCGTAACCGTTGCCTGCGGTTTTTTGCATGACGTTGTTGAAGACACAGATGCGACACTGGATGATCTGGAGAGAGAGTTCGGTCATGATGTTCGGATTATCGTTGATGGTGTGACCAAGCTTGGTAAGGTTGAGTACAAATCACTCGAGGAACAATTAGCTGAAAATCACCGCAAGATGCTTATGGCCATGTCAGAGGATATCCGTGTTATCTTGGTTAAATTATCGGACCGTTTGCACAATATGCGGACTCTTAAACACCTGCGAAAGGACAAGCAAGAACGGATCTCCAGAGAAACCATGGAAATTTACGCACCACTTGCTCATCGTCTAGGGATTTCAAGTGTCAAGTGGGAGTTAGAAGATCTATCTTTCCGTTACCTCAATCCAACTGAGTTTTACAAGATCACCCACATGATGAAGGAGAAACGCAGAGAACGTGAGGCTTTGGTCGATGAAGTCGTAACCAAGTTGGAGGACTATGCTACCGAACGCAATCTCAAAGGGAAAATCTATGGTCGTCCTAAGCATATCTATTCGATCTTTCGCAAGATGCAGGATAAGAAGAAACGCTTTGAGGAGATTTATGACCTGATTGCCATTCGCTGTATCTTAGATACCCAGAGTGATGTTTACGCCATGCTTGGTTATGTGCATGAACTTTGGAAACCTATGCCAGGTCGCTTCAAAGACTATATCGCTAATCGTAAGGCCAATGGTTACCAGTCCATCCATACAACTGTTTATGGGCCAAAAGGGCCGATTGAATTCCAGATTCGGACCAAGGAAATGCACGAAGTGGCTGAGTACGGGGTTGCGGCTCACTGGGCTTATAAGAAAGGTATTAAAGGGCAGGTCAACAGCAAGGAGTCTGCTATTGGGATGAATTGGATCAAGGAGATGATGGAGCTCCAAGACCAGGCTGATGATGCCAAGGAATTTGTGGACTCTGTTAAGGAAAACTATCTGGCTGAGGAGATTTACGTCTTTACCCCAGATGGAGCTGTCCGCTCTCTTCCAAAAGATTCAGGACCGATTGACTTTGCCTATGAAATCCATACCAAAGTCGGTGAAAAAGCGACTGGTGCCAAGGTCAATGGCCGTATGGTTCCACTGACAACCAAGCTCAAGACAGGGGATCAGGTTGAAATTATCACCAACCCCAACTCCTTTGGTCCGAGTCGTGACTGGCTCAACATGGTCAAGACCAGCAAGGCACGCAACAAGATTCGTCAGTTCTTTAAAAATCAAGACAAGGAATTATCCGTTAACAAGGGCCGTGAAATGTTGATGGCTCAATTCCAAGAAAACGGTTATGTAGCCAATAAGTTTATGGATAAGCGCCATATGGACGAGGTCCTTCAAAAGACCAGCTACAAGACAGAGGAGGCTCTCTACGCAGCCATTGGTTTTGGAGAAATTGGCGCTATTACGGTCTTTAACCGTCTGACCGAAAAGGAACGCCGTGAGGAAGAGCGTGCCAAGGCCAAGGCGGAAGCAGAAGAGCTTGTCAAAGGTGGCGAAGTTAAGGTTGAAAATAAAGAAACCCTCAAGGTCAAGCATGAGGGTGGTGTGGTGATTGAAGGTGCCTCAGGACTCCTCGTTCGGATTGCCAAGTGTTGCAATCCAGTTCCGGGTGACGACATTGTCGGTTACATTACTAAGGGACGCGGTGTGGCTATTCACCGTGTGGACTGTATGAATCTTCGTGCCCAAGAAAACTACGAGCAACGTCTCCTTGATGTGGAGTGGGAAGATCAATTCTCAAGCAAGGAATACACTGCCCACATCGATATCTATGGTCTCAACCGTACAGGGCTTTTGAACGATGTTTTACAAGTTCTCTCAAATACGACCAAAAATATCTCAACCGTTAATGCTCAGCCAACCAAGGATATGAAATTTGCTAATATCCATGTCTCCTTTGGTATTTCCAACCTCTCTACACTGACCACAGTCGTGGACAAGATTAAGAGTGTGCCAGAGGTTTACTCTGTTAAACGGACTAATGGCTAATTGTCCTAGCTCTTACTAGAAAGGCTATTATGAAAATCATTATCCAACGGGTTAAAAAAGCCCAAGTGAGTATCGAAGGTCAGGTTCATGGAAAGATTAATCAGGGACTCTTATTGCTAGTCGGTGTTGGCCCAGAGGACCAAGAGGAAGATTTGGACTATGCTGTGAGAAAGCTCATTAACATGCGGATTTTTTCAGATGTGGAAGGCAAGATGAACCTGTCTGTCAAGGATATTGAGGGGGAAATCCTTTCTATTTCTCAGTTTACTCTCTTTGCGGATACCAAGAAAGGCAATCGTCCCGCCTTTACAGGTGCAGCCAAGCCGGATATGGCAACTGCCTTCTATGAGGCTTTCAACCAAAAACTAGCTCAGGAAATCCCTGTTCAGACAGGTATCTTTGGAGCGGATATGCAGGTGGAGCTGGTTAATGATGGACCAGTCACCATCATTCTTGATACTAAAAATAGATAAGAAAACCAAGCCAGCTGGCTTGGTTTTTGTTTATAGACATTCCCAGAAGGAGATGTGTTTGTTGTAAAAGTCTGAATAGTTTTCTCTTAGGTAGCTAGCCGTCATATAATATAAAGTAGAATGACAACCAGTGACGATTGGCATAAGAGAGGAAAATCGCTGAGAACTAGCGAAGGTTAAAAGGACAAATAATAGAAAATCGCTGATGAGCACCCCTAAATAGTAGAGGCGAAACTTTTTATTTATTTGAGGATAAATCTCAACGAAATGATGTTTGAGTCGGTTGACCAAGCGAAATAGCAGTAGTCCCTGAGCAAGGATGATAATAAAACCAGAGAGCAGGAGCCAGTCTACAGAGAGATCGGTTTTGGAGATAAAAATTGCTAATAGTAGTAAATCGCTGACTGCAATGGCTGCAAAATGGATTCTAAAGAGCTTTTTCATAGGAAGACCTCCCTCTTTTATCTAGCTTCATTCTACACCAAATGAATGGGAGTTACAAGTAGAATGATAAAAAATTTTAGTAAGGAGATTCTATTGATTTCTTTATTTGAGTTTCCTCTTATTGTTTTACTTCTTCATCATTCCAGACAAATAAAGCTCCGATTGCATTGAGGATATAAAAGATATATTTTCCGATATTGGCAAAATTTCCTTGAATGCCAGCCTTTGTCAGCTGAACGAAATTGTAAATCAACCAAAAGCCCCACTGAGTTGTCAGTTTCAATGCGTTCAAAGCATTGGCAATGAGGGACAGTGCAAAGGCAATAGTTGTTACGTAGGCAAGGAGATTCATCTTTCCTCCATAGCCGATATAGTTGGTCACAAAGGCAAAGAGGAAGGCGATGATGGAAATGATGATGGCCGCCAATTTTAGCTGTTTTTGGCTCATTTGGTTGGGTCTGCCTTCTTGCGAAGCTTCCCATTTCTTAATAGCAAAGGTATAAATGAGGAAGGTGACGGGATAGGTGATGATGGCCGCCTTATTTCCAAGGATATAATCAATAGCACCGGACAAAATGGTATTAACAATACCAAAGTAATTTCCCCATTTGCTTAATTTTCCCGTGAAACGAGTGGACAACATGGAAATCCCAACGTTGGTTACGGAAATCAATCCAAAGGGAACAAGAGCAGTCCAGGGTCCCCAGTCTACGAATTTATCGAGGCGTGAGTTGAGGTAACCAGATGCAATCGCAATCCCAACGACCAGAGCAACTCCGAATAGATCAAACCATTTAGATGTCGCAAAAATTTTTAGTGATTTTTTCATAGGTTAAGGTATCTTTCTTGTTTTTTACAAATATTCTACAACTAAATAAGAGCAAAATCAAATAATAGAAATAAAACCCTGAAAATAAAACTTTCAGGGTTGGTAGGGGACTTGAGAAATTAGTCGATTTTCTCGACATAGAGTTGTTTTGCGATATCGATGCTAACTTGGAGATCTTCACCTTTGTTGACCAGTGTAAAGCTATTGGAAAAGCTATCAAACTGCTTGACCTGGAGTTGGTCACCAATATGAATTTCATACTTTTCTAAGTATTTAAGCAGATCAAAGCTATCGTGAACCCGAGTCAGGAGGTAGGTACCGGCTTCTTTGGTCTCTGCTAGTGGTAAGTTGTTGATTTCGACCAAGAGTTCTCCCTCGGCTGGTATGGTTCCACCGTGGGGACAGGTTTTAGGGAAGCCCAGTAGTTTATCCAGTCTCTTTACAAATAGGTCAGAGACAGTGTGCTCTAGGACCTCAGCTTCTTCGTGGATCTGATCGCTGGTATAGTCGAGATGGTGAACTAGAAAGACTTCAATCAACCGGTGTTTGCGATAGAGTTCTGAGACTAGTTTGAGCCCAATATCTGTCAATAGATAGCCATTCTCCTTATCCTTGAGGATGAGATTTTCACTTTTCATGCGTTTGATCATCTCTGTTACGGCAGGTGGAGATACCTGCATACGGGCAGCAATCTCTTTATTGGTGATTTTCTGCATCTCCGTACCGATTTCATAAATACACTTTAGGTAGTCTTCTTTATTTGGCGTCATTCGTTTCCTCTTGTCTTTTCTCTCCATCTAGTATATCAAAAAAAGCTAGATTTCTCTAGCCTTCTGCCGTAATGGCTTTGATTTTAGTCCAGTTCTTTCACTGCAGCAATGGCAGCTTCAAAGTCTGGTTCCGTGTTGATGTTGTCAACGTATTCTACGTAACGGATGACATTGTCAGTATCAAGAACAAAGACGGCACGTGCAAGGAGATGCCACTCGTTGATCAAAAGGGCGTAATCGCGTCCGAAAGAATGGTCGAAGTAGTCTGAAAGCATGATGGCATTGTCAAGGCCTTCAGCCCCACACCAGCGTCCTTGGGCAAATGGTAGGTCCATAGAAACAGTAAGAACGACAGTATTGTCGAGGTTAGCTAGTTCTTGGTTGAATCGACGTGTTTGCGTTGAGCAGATACCAGTATCGATAGAAGGGACAACACTCAAGACTTTTTTCTTTCCATCAAAGTCAGCTAGCGTTTTTTTAGAGAGATCGGTTGTCGTGAGAGAAAAGTCAAGTGCCTTGTCTCCGACTTGCAGTTGTTTACCTGTAAAAGTTACAGGATTTCCGAGAAAAGTGGTCATGAAACTACTCCATTCTTTTTTCTTTTATTTTACCGAGAATTGTCAGATTTTTCCAATGATTTGACTGGAAAGTGTAAAAAAACGCCAATTCGGTGAGAATGACGTTTTTAATGGATTATTTTGACAAACCTTCAGCAATTTTGTCAAGGTTGTATTTCATCATGCTGTAGTAGCTGTCGCCTTCTTTCCCTTCTTCAGCGATTGAGTCAGTAAAGATTTGTGCGTAAATTGGAATATTTGTGTCTTGTGAAACAGTCTTCATTGGACGGTCATCGACACTTGATTCAACAAAGAGGGATGGAACTTTTGTTTGGCGAAGTTTTTCAACCAAGGTCTTGATTTGGTCAGGTGTTCCTTCTTCTTCAGTATTGATTTCCCAGATGTAGGCACTTGGGACACCGTAAGCTTTAGAGAAGTATTTGAAGCATCCTTCGCTGGTTACGATGAGTTTCTTTTCAGCAGGGATATTGTTAAATTTCTCTTTGGCTTCTTTGTCCAGTTTATCTAGTTTGTCTGTGTATTCTTTGAGATTTTTTTCGTAAAATTCCTTGTTGCTAGGATCTTTTGCAATGAGCTGTTTAGCGATATTCTTAGCATAAATCATCCCATTTTCAAGGTTGAGCCAAGCGTGTGGGTCTTCTTTGCCTTTCTCGTTTTGACCTTCAAGGTAGATGATGTCTACACCGTCGCTAACTGCAAAATAGTCTTTGTTTTCAGTTTTCTTGGCATTTTCGACCAATTTGGTAAACCAAGCATTGCCACCTGTTTCAAGGTTGATACCGTTATAGAAAATCAAGTCAGCTTGAGAAGTTTTCTTAACGTCTTCAGGAAGTGGTTCGTATTCGTGTGGGTCTTGACCAACAGGAACGATACTGTGAAGATCAATCTTGTCACCAGCAATATTTTTAGTAATATCAGCGATGATTGAGTTTGTAGCAACAACTTTTAGTTTTTGACCAGAAGCAGCATCTTTTTTTCCGCTAGCACATGCGACAAGTGCAATGACGGAAAGAAAGAGTACAAGCAATGTACCTAATTTTTTCATTAGATTCCTCCAGAAGGGTTTCCCCTTATTTATTGATTTTTTTATGTTTTAGTTTCAAGTATCGTTGTTTTGGAGAGATAAAGAAACTGATTAAAAAGAAGCTGGCGGATGTGAGCACGATGCTGGATCCTGCTGCGAGATTGAAGCTATAGCCGATAAAGAGTCCCACAACAGAAGCGGTTGCCCCTAGGGTTGATGAAAGGAAAATCATGCTCTTTAGGCTATTAGCATAAAGGTAAGCCGTCGCAGCTGGGGTGATCAACATGGCCACGATAAGAATCGTTCCAACACTTTGCATGGCAGTGACTGACACAAGGGTCAAGAGTACCATGAGCAGATAGTGGTAGAAATTGACAGGCATTCCCATGGCTTTAGCCAGGAGCTCGTCAAAGGATGTAATCAATAGTTGTTTAAAGAAAATTCCGATAATCAAGAGAATGATTGCCCCCACACCAATGGTAATCCACATGTCCATGTCTTGAACAGCGAGGATATTCCCGAAAAGGATATGGAAGAGGTCTGTCGAACTCTTGGCAACACTAATCAAGATGACACCTAGGGCTAAGAAAGATGAAAAGGTAATACCAATGGCAGTGTCACTCTTGATGATAGAGTTCCCCTTGATGTAGGTAATGATGATGGAAGCCATCAAACCAAAGATGATTGCTCCAATAAAGAAATCAATTCCCAGGATAAAGGAAAGGGCTACGCCGGGCAAAACTGCGTGAGAGATGGCATCCCCCATGAGAGACATCCCGCGTAGGATGATAAAACATCCCACGGCTCCAGCAACGACTCCGATGACTATAGATGTTATCAAGGCGTTTTGTAGGAAATGGAAATTTTGCAATCCATCGATAAATTCTGCTATCATAGGTCACCTCCATTGAAAAAGAGTTTGCTACCGTAGGCCTTCTTAAGATTGGCTTCGGTAAAGGTTTCTTTAGTCGGACCAAAGTCTATTAGTTCTCGATTGAGAAGCAGAACTTGGTCGAAATAATGGGGGACTTTGCTGAGGTCATGATGCACGATGAGAACTGTTTTACCAGCTTTTTTAAGGTCTCTCAGCGTGTTCATGATAATCTCTTCACTAACCGAATCAATCCCGACAAATGGCTCATCTAGAAAGATGTAGTCAGCTTCCTGCACTAAACAGCGGGCAATCAACACACGTTGAAATTGTCCGCCTGAGAGCTGGCTGATTTGGCGCTCAGCATAGTCTGAGAGTCCAACGATTTCAAGTGCTTCTGCCACTTTTTTCCAGTGGCTAGCCTTTAAGGTGTGAAAGAGTGGGATAGATGGATAGAGTCCCAGAGAGACGCATTCCTTGACCTTGATAGGGAAATTGTAGTCGATATGGATTTTTTGCTCGACATAGGCAACTCGATGTAAAGATTTCTTGACTTCTTTGTCATCGAGAAAGGCCTGACCTTCATGTGGGATAATTCCCAACATACTTTTTAATAAAGTTGATTTTCCAGCACCGTTTGGACCAATAATTCCGGTAATAGTTGGTCCTTGGAGCACTAGTGAAATATCCTTTAGTGCCAATGTTTCTTTGTAGGAGACACTGAGGTTTTCGATACGTATCATACAGTTGTATTCCTCCTGCCTCTTAATATACCTTAAAAAAAAAATTAAGTCAAGTTAATTTTTCAAAAAATTAAAATATTAACTGTAAAATATTTAAGTTTCTTTAATCTTGTATTTTAATTGCATTCCCAGGTAATTTTTGTTAAGCTAAAAACAAGTATAAATGAAAGCGAGAACAAGATGACACGTTATCAAGACGATTTTTATGATGCAATCAATGGCGAATGGGAAAAAACAGCTGTCATTCCAGCTGACAAATCTCGAACAGGTGGTTTTATTGACCTTGACGAGGAAATTGAAGAGTTGATGCTGGCGACTACGGACAAGTGGTTGGCAGGTGAGGATGTTCCAGAGGATGCTATCCTCGCAAACTTTGTTAAGTACCATCGTATGGTACGTGATTTTGACAAGAGAGAAGCAGATGGGATCAAGCCTGTCCTTCCTCTACTCAGGGAGTACCAAGACTTGGAGAGCTTTGCAGATTTTACTAGCAAACTGGCAGAGTTCGAACTAGCTGGTAAACCAAACTTCCTTCCATTTGGTGTATCACCTGACTTTATGGATGCCAGAACCAATGTTCTCTGGGCCAGTGCACCAGGAACAATCTTGCCAGATACAACCTACTACGCTGAAGACCATCCTCAGCGTGAGGAACTTTTGACGCTTTGGAAGGAAAGTACTACAAATCTTCTCAAAGCTTACGATTTCTCAGACGAGGAAATCGAAGACTTACTAGAGAAGAGATTGGAATTGGACCGTCGTATCGCAGCAGTAGTTCTTTCAAACGAAGAAAGTTCAGAATATGCCAAACTCTATCATCCATATGCTTATGAAGATTTCAAGAAATTCGCCCCTGCCCTACCTCTAGATGATTTCTTCCAAGCTGTTCTTGGGCAAGTGCCTGACAAGGTTATCGTAGATGAGGAACGTTTCTGGCAAGCAGCAGACCAATTTTATAGTGAAGAAGCTTGGCCTTTGCTTAAGGCAACCTTGATTTTAGCTGTGGTCAATCTTTCAACCAGCTATCTCACAGACGAGATTCGTGTCTTGTCAGGTGCCTACGGACGTGCCCTTTCAGGTGTTCCAGAAGCTCAGGATAAGGTCAAGGCAGCCTATCACTTGGCCCAAGGTCCCTTTAAGCAAGCCCTTGGTCTCTGGTATGCGCATGAAAAATTCTCTCCAGAAGCTAAGGCAGACGTAGAGAAAAAAGTGGCGACTATGATTGACGTTTATAAGGAACGTTTGGCTAAGAACGACTGGCTCACGCCTGAAACGCGAGATAAGGCCATTGTCAAACTCAATGTCATCAAACCTTATATCGGTTATCCAGAGGAATTGCCAGCCCGCTATAAGGACAAGGTTGTTGATGAAACTGCTAGCCTCTTTGAGAATGCCCTAGCCTTTGCGCGTGTGGAAATCAAGCACAGCTGGAGCAAGTGGAACCAACCGGTTGACTACAAGGAATGGGGCATGCCTGCTCACATGGTCAATGCCTACTACAATCCTCAGAAGAACCTGATTGTCTTCCCGGCTGCTATTTTACAGGCTCCATTCTATGATTTGCATCAGTCATCTTCTGCTAACTACGGTGGGATTGGTGCTGTTATTGCCCACGAGATTTCTCATGCCTTTGACACAAATGGTGCTTCCTTTGATGAAAATGGTAGCCTTAAGGATTGGTGGACAGAGAATGACTATGCTGCCTTTAAAGAAAAAACGCAGAAAGTTATCGACCAGTTTGATGGGCAAGAATCTTACGGCGCAACGATTAACGGGAAACTAACTGTATCAGAAAATGTTGCCGACCTAGGGGGAATCGCTGCAGCCCTTGAAGCTGCCAAGAGAGAAGCAGACTTCTCTGCTGAAGAATTCTTCCACAACTTTGCTCGTATCTGGCGTATGAA
>CAUSQY010000040.1:0-12416 GCA_963533645.1 uncultured Streptococcus sp.
ATCGTTTCAGATGTTCCTCAAGTCTGTGCTGACTTGGAGCGTATTTTGGATAAAAAGTCCGATTATGTTGATGACAGTTTTGCTCAGTTTACGATTGGCAGTCACTGTCTGATGTTGTCCCAAAATCATTTGATTCCTTTGGAAGATTTTCAGTCAGGAATCATTCTTCATATCGAGGTTGAGGATGTAGACCAGAACTACCAACGGTTGAAAGAGCTTGGTGTCGAGATTTTACACGGTCCGGCTGTAACTGATTGGGGAACGGAATCGCTACTAGTTAAAGGCCCTGCTGGCCTAGTGATTGATTTTTATCGTATGAAATAGGGCGCGTAGTCATTTGACGTTAACCTTGGCTATTCTTAAAACAGAATTTGAGAATGTGAACTATTGAAAAGATCGGAGCAATCCGGTCTTTTTATAACGGTTTTTAGCACACAAATGATTGACAGCGCTTTCTTGTTGCGCTATAATGAACCTAAATATAGGTGGAGTGAGTGCTTTAAATAAATTAGGAAGGAGGAAATAATGCGTTTTTAAAGCATTTATCTTATTAGAGTCTTAATTGGTATTGATTAGTGAGTAGGGAGGGGAGGTGATTTCCCCTCTTTTTTCGTATAAAAGGAGTCATCTATGTATGGTTTATTAAAAAAAATATTAGCATGTTCTTCCTTTGTCTTGATAACCCTTGTCGGTCTTCTCTTTGTTTACCACTATAAGAGTGAATTGTTGGGAGGTTATAGTCAGAAAGTTGATGTTGTGAGTTCGACTAGTTCCATTGCTACGGATTTACAGAAAATTGCAGAAGATACTGGAACTGTTCTGGCGAGGAGAATAGTAGATGTTAAAGAAAATGAGAGAGGTGAGGTGGAAAACACTTACATTCCTATTGGAGGAGAACTACCAAAAGATTTACCCTTACAAGAAAACCAAGGACTTATTCAAAATGCTTCATATAATACTCTTTATATTATTGTCAAAGGAAATCTAAGCGCTCAAGATTTGGCAGGCAGATTGATTGAAAAGGGACATCAAGCGAATGCTGTGGAAGCAAATTCTGGACTCACCCTCTTAAAATTTCTCTTAGTTTATCCACAAGCTATTATGATAGCCTTTGTTTTTCTAATTTCTTTTCTTACACTCCTGGTTGCGGACTATATTGTTAATATTCGATCGGTCAGTATCAAGAGAATATCAGGATTAGGTAAGTATCAGATTGCCCTTAGGGGAATTTGGAAAGAGAGTCTTTTTTTAGTAGGGAGTGCTAGCATTGTATTTGTACTAGCTATTCTTATACTTATTTTACAAAGAAATGCTACATTACTTGCTATAGAATTGATTGGATTTCCCTTACTAGCTTGGTTAGTCATTCTACTTTTTCTAAACTTTTTTGCCTCCAATCTGTTTTATCATATCTTACAGAGACAACCGATGAACCTATCCCTTAAGGGGAAAGCTCCCTTGCATTTGATTTTTGTTTTGGTTATTGTAACACAGATTTTTTCACTCCTAACGGTTATGTACAGCATTTATGGGGTGGTGGATATGACTAGACAAGTGAGAACCTTGGAAGAAGGGAAGCAAGCGTGGACACAATATCCTAGCTATTTTGCGACTCATGGTCTTGATACAGGAGAGGAGAAAGTTGATAAAGAAAGAGTACAGGCATTTTACGGTGACTTAGTCTCAAAAACTGAGCCACTATACATTGGAACTACTTTAGATTATATTGCTATGTCTAGTAATTCTCAGAAAAACTCTGATTATCCAACTTCTGAAAATATTTCAAATCAACTAAAAGTTAATCGAAAGTTCATTAAGCAAAGTGGTCTTCAACTAAACACAGAAGGACAAGCTTTCTTTGAACAAATGGGAGACTTTGATCGTTTGATTTTAATTCCAAAGAGTAAGGAAAATAAGATTGAGGATTTGAAAAAGCTTTGGTCTCGGTTTGTTCAAAAGGGATTTGCACCCGATAATGCACCAATTAGGAAAAATCATCCAGATGAAAGAGTGGAAGTTGCGACTTATGAGGGAGGAGAAAACCTCTTTATCTATCCGATTTTTACTTCTGTACATTACTTAGTTAATCGAGATAGTTTTGTTCACGATCCGATTATTATCGTGTATGGATCTGCTTATGAAAGACAAGAAGTTACAGGATTTGATATATCAAACTATGTTTTTGACCATCCTGAGCAAGTCAGGGAAATTATAAAACAGTATAAAATGACAGCACATATCGGAAGCTTTACTAATGGTCTTTATTCTTTTGAGTCAAAAATCCAACAGGTGACAGTGGAAAGATTGTTACTCTTGATTGCGTCGTGCATTAGCCTAGCTACTTCCGTCCTGTTGATGATTCTGTTAAATACACTTTATTTTTATCAAGGGCGTAAGACTTATTTTATTGAACGTTTAGCAGGAAAATCTCTTATTGTGATTCATCATTTTTACTTGCTTACCTTGATGTGTGGTTACTTTTTATTAGCAGGTTTGGCTACTTTCTTACATCTCCCAATCTTGGTTACGCTATTTCCTATTTTTATGGCTGTTGGTTTTCTCGCACTCTTTTTCTTTCAATTAAGGCAACACCAAACAAGTAGTATCTTATATCTGAAAGGAGGGTAATATGATTGAGTTAAGAGATATTCAAAAGACATTTGATGGGCATGTTGTTCTTCGTGATTACTCTTATCAGTTTTGTGAGGGGAAATCTTATGCCTTGATAGGAGAATCAGGTGCTGGTAAGACAACTTTGTTAAATATCATTGGAAAGCTAGAAACAGCTCAAAATGGTACAGTAGAAATAAATGGCATTGACCTTAGAAAGATAAAGGAAAAAACTTATTTTAAAGATTTTGTTAGCTATCTTTTTCAAAATTATGGATTAATTGAAAACAGGAGTATTAAAGATAATTTGGAATTGGCTTTTATTGGCAAGAAACTTTCCAGAAAAGATAAAGTGGAACAAATGTGTGAAGCATTAAAAAAGGTTCATCTCCAGCTCGATTTGAATAGGAAAATTTATTCTTTATCTGGTGGGGAAGCCCAACGTGTTGCCATAGCTAAAGTCATGCTAAAGGATTCTCCAATTGTACTTGCGGATGAACCTACGGCTTCGTTGGATGAAAAAAATAGCCGAGAGATTATTGATTTGATTCTTGGGTTACAAAATGAAAAACGTATTATTATCATTGCAACTCATGATAAAAGCGTTTATGAGCGTTTAGATGAAGTGATAGTGGTAAGAAAGGAGCAGAAATGAAAAATCGATTTAGTTTGACGCTTATCTTTTTTCAGGTAATGATAGCGGGCTCCTCTCTTTTTGTTATCCTAACTCAGTTTGGTTTACTTCGTCAACCTGTAAAAATCATCATACAGATGATCTGTCTTTTTAGTTTTTTATCTGTATGTATTACTATCTACAATTATGTTCGTGAAGAAAAGGATTAAAAGATACTGTTTTTATGAATGACTGTATGATAGTTTTAATGTTCAACCTGATTGGGGAACGGAATCGCTACTAGTTAAAGGCCCTGCTGGTTTAGTGATTGATTTTTATCGTATGAAGTAGGTAATTCTATTATCAAATTTTTTATCTAAAAATTTAAACATTCTTAGAGCGGAACTTAAAAAGATCGGAGCAATCCGGTCTTTTTTTTATCACAAGATTGTGATAGTTTACATCTTCATAACAAAAGCTACAAAGTCTTGATTGTTTTGAAAAAAGATTATAAAATATGATTCATAAAAATGAAAGAGGTTTTGAAAATGTCTGAAAAACAAATGAAAATTTTGGGTTGGGTAGCGACCTTCATGTCCGTTATGATGTATGTCTCTTACTTCCCACAAATCATGAACAACTTGGCTGATCAAAAAGGAAATTTCATACAGCCCTTGGTCGCAGCCATCAACTGTAGTTTATGGGTTTATTACGGTCTTTTCAAGAAAGAAAGAGATATTCCCCTTGCGGCTGCTAATGCGCCAGGTATCGTTTTTGGCCTAGTAACGGCTATCACAGCTTTGATTTAAAAATAAGACTAGTTTCAGTCTTTTTTTGTACATAAAAATAGATTCTCAAGTAAAGGAAGTCTAATGAGAGTTGAGGAAAACAGCCGTTGACAGCGAGCTATCTGAGTGCTGCTTTAGAGGTTCCTCCATAAAGTAAAAGATTATTTCTTCACTATTTTTATAAAATCTTCTCCCTACTTTATAAGATGTGAAAAAGAGTTCAATTAGATCAAGCTTTTTGCTATAATGAGGGGAGAAAAATCAGACAGGAGATCGACATGTCAGAACCATTATTTTTACAATCAGTTATGCAAGAAAAAATCTGGGGTGGAACCAAGCTACGTGATGAGTTTGGCTACGATATCCCAAGTGAAAAAATCGGAGAATACTGGGCTATTTCAGCCCACCCAAATGGTGTTTCTAAAGTCGCTAATGGGCGCTTTGAGGGAACAGACCTAGCTACTTTGTATGCGGAACACCGTGAATTGTTTGGTAACCGTCCAGAACCTGTGTTTCCACTGTTGACCAAGATTCTCGATGCCAACGATTGGCTCAGTGTCCAAGTTCACCCAGACGATACCTATGGACTAGAGCACGAAGGCGAGCTCGGAAAAACAGAGTGCTGGTACATCATCGCAGCAGACGAAGGTTCAGAGATTATCTATGGCCATAATGCCAAATCAAAAGAAGAACTCCGCCAGCAAATCGAGGATAAGAACTGGGATACCTTGCTGACAAAAGTGCCAGTTAAGGCTGGAGATTTCTTCTATGTACCAAGTGGTACCATGCACGCTATCGGGGCGGGTATCTTGATTCTTGAAACCCAGCAGTCTAGCGATACCACCTACCGTGTTTATGACTTTGACCGCAAGGACGACAAGGGCAACTTGCGTGAACTTCACCTTGAAAAATCCATCGATGTTTTAAACATTGGAGAGCCTGCCAATAGCCGTCCTGTAACTGTCAAAGCTGATGATTTACGTTCAACTCTTCTTGTGTCTAATGACTTCTTCGCAGTTTACAAATGGGAAATTACTGGAAAAGTTGACTTTGAAAAGACAGCAGACTACAGCCTGTTCAGTGTCTTGGCTGGTCAAGGTCAACTGTCTGTTGATGGGACAAACTATCCAATCCAAAAAGGCAGCCACTTTATCCTACCAAGTGATGTTGAAGCTTGGATCCTAGAAGGGCAAGGGCTGGAATTGATTGTTAGCCATCCATAAAAAAAGAAAGGGCCTGAGCTTACTACTCAAGTCCTTTTTGATTACATAAATTGGGCGATAAAAACCACAATGATGATAATAGGAATGATGAAACGAAGGAGGAAAAGCCAGACTTGGAAAAGTCCTTGTTTCCATGCTCTTTCATCAAGATGGAGTTCCTCCATGGCAAGGGCCTTCTTAAAGATATAGCCAGTAAAAAGTGACAGGCAGAGGGCTCCAAATGGCATGAGGAGATTGGAAACCAAGAAGTCCATAGCATCAAAGAAGGTCTTCCCAAAGATATGAACATCCGCCATGACCCCATAGGATAGAGCTGAAGGAATTCCAAAGACAAAGGTCAAGATTCCTAAAATAGCACTCCATTTAGCACGTTTGCTGTTGTCCTGGTTGGTGATATTGCCCACATTGATTTCCAGCATCACGACAGAAGATGTAACCGTCGCAAAGAGGAAGAGCAAGAGGAAAAGGATGTAGAAAATGGTTCCAAAAGGCATCTTGTCAAAGAGTTGAGGCAAGACGATAAAGAGCAGGCTTGGTCCCCCTTCAGACTGGATATTGAAGGCTGACATGGCTGGGAAAATGGCTAGACCTGCCATGATGGATACTGAGATGTTCATGGCTACGATGGAAATCCCTGACTGGACCAGATTGGTTTTCTTGTCCAAGTAGGATGCATATGTCAGCATAGCTGTCACCCCTAGTGAGAGGGCAAAGAAAGATTGACCCAGAGCATAGAGGAGACCAGCGCTAGTTAGTTTTGAAAAGTCTGGTTTGAGAAAGTAGAGAACCCCTTCCATGGTGTTTGGCAAGCTGAGAGAGCGCCCAATAATCACGACAAAGATGATAAAGAGCAGGGGCATCATGACTTTTGAAGCTCTTTCAATCCCTTTTTGAACCCCACGTGATACAATAAAGATATTCAATAGGATAAAGGCTGCTTGAGCTCCTAGGGCAATGGCTGGATTTGAAATGATTGAAGTAAATAACTGAGCATAATCACTCGTCCCAGCAAGCTGGAACAATTTTCCAAACTCAATACCCAGATAGACCAGAATCCATCCACCGATAACACTGTAAAAGGAGAGAAGGATAAAGAGGGCAAAGGCACCAATCCAACCGATAAAGTTGTACTTGCTATTGTTACCAAGTTTTCCAAAGGTTTTGATAGCGGAAACGCCAGCACTACGGCCAAGGGCAAACTCAGCCAGCAGGAGCGGGAAACCGATTAAAATAGTGGAAATGAGAAAGACTAGTAAAAAGCCTCCCCCACCATTAGCAGCAGTCATGTAGGGAAATTTCCAAACGGCTCCAAGTCCGATGGCTGAACCAGCAGATGCTAGGATAAAGCCTAGTTTCGAGCCCCATTGCGATTTTTCTGACATAGTTGAAACTCCAATCTTGTTTTTTAAAATAAGAAAAGGCTACTTGAGTTGTCAAATAGCCCTCTCTCAATGGCTCTTTATGAGCCTTCTGTTTGATTGATAGACTTGACTATCCTATCATGTTTTCAAAGGTCTGTCAAGAAAACCATTTTCAAGTTTTCACACCTTTCTCAAAAAGTTAAAAATTTTTCTCAAAAACGCTTGACTCTGACCTAAGGGGAGGGGTTATACTATTTCTTGTAAGGAGGAAATCATGTACCATATAAAAGAAGCTGCGCAGCTTTCAGGTGTCTCTGTCAAGACCCTGCACCACTACGATAAGATAGGGCTCTTGGTTCCCTTAAAGTCGGAAAACGGCTATCGAACCTATAGTCAGGAGGATTTGGAACGACTTCAGGTCATTCTGTACTACAAATATCTAGGCTTTTCTTTAGAAAAAATAGCAGAGCTGTTAAAGGAAGAAAGGACAGATTTATTGCCCCATTTGACTAGGCAGTTGGACTATCTAACTCGCGAAAGGCAACATCTAGATACCTTGATTTCCACCTTGCAAAAAACTATTCAAGAACAAAAAGGAGAAAGAAAAATGACCATTGAGGAAAAATTTACTGGATTTAGCTATCAAGACAACCAAAAATACCACCAAGAAGCGGTAGAGAAATATGGGCAAGAAGTCATGGATCAAGCCCTCGAGCGACAAAAAGGTCGTGAAGATGAGTCTACGGCCGCCTTTAACCAAGTCTTTCAAACTTTGGCTCATAACCATAAAAATGGGCTAGCTGCAACAGCAGCCGAAAACCAGGAGCAAGCAGCCAAGCTCTTGCAAGCCATTCGAACTTATGGATTTGACTGCTCCGTTGAAGTATTCGGTCATATCGGTAAAGGCTACGTCTACAACCCTGAGTTTAAGGAGAACATTGACAAGTTTGGATCTGGAACAGCCCAGTACACATCAGATGTCATTGCGGTTTACGTTCAGACAAATGCAGAATAAATAGGCTAGGAATTTCCTAGCCTATTTTTTACTTCAAATCATAAAGCCAGTCGTCACCGTCTTTATAGTAGAAGAACTCACTGAGATCATCTTCCAAAAAAACACGAAGCATATCAGACATATCATCAGTAGCAAGTTTTAGATGAGAAAGATTGCCAAAATCTTCCCACCAAACCTTCCCTTCGTCTGAAGATTGGAGTTCACCAGCAAAGTGTTCTGTCTTGTAAAAAAGGACGACATAACGATAATCCTCGTCGTCATACCAGTTTTTGATACCACAGAGTTGGGGTTTGGAAATGGTCAGACCAGTTTCTTCTTTCACTTCACGAATGACAGCATCAACAAAGGATTCGCCACGTTCAACATGCCCGCCAGGAAAAGTAATGCCAGGCCAGTTGGGACTAACTCGATCTTGAACCAGAACCTTGTCCCCGTTTTGAATCATACACATATTGCCAAATTCGACTGTTTCGCATCTGTTCATATTGTTTTTCCTATTTTGTTAGTAACTTTTCCACGACGTTTAACTTTCGCATAGTCAGAACCACGCCAAACAATTTTTCAAGATAGTTGGTATTGAGCTTTTTTTGTTTTGCAGTTCTAGGAAGATAGAGGTAGAGACAGTAATCGCCTACACAGATTTCTTCCTCGCCGTAGTCAGTTTTCAATTTTTCTAGTGGCAGACTTTGGATAAGTCCTTGATAAAGAATTACATGCACACGATCATGAAGATAGTCTTCTTTAAATGGATTCTCATGAACAATCTTTTCAAAATCGTTCTTATTCTTGATAACCATTTTTAAGTCGGCCCCAATTTTTTCCTTTATCAGAGTATGAACGCGTTCTCGTATTTCTTCTAAATCTAAGTCACTTTCAAGAATGATATTCCCACTTTGAATATAGGTTCGAACGTGTTGAAAACCAGCTTCTGTCAGAATATCTACCAAATAAGACATTTTCGGGATAGCATTTTTTCCATTAGGAGTAACGCCTCTTAGTAAAATAATATGTTCCAAAGGACTCCCTTTCTTATTTGGTATTTATTGGATTAGAGCCTGCCACCCAGCCGGTACAGAGGGCAGAAGTGATGTTAAAGCCACCCGTGTGGGCATTGATATCCAGTACCTCGCCTGCAAAGTGGAGGCCAGGAACGAGCTTGCTTTCCAGAGTTTTGGGATTGATTTCCTTGAGACTGACACCGCCTTTGGTGACAAAGGACTTGGCAAGAGACATTTTGCCAGTCACAGGGATTTTGAGGGCTTTGATGGACTGGAGAAGTTGTTCGCGTTCCTTTTCAGTCAGTTGTTTGACTTTGTCAGGATAGCCTTGCACCAAAAATTCTGCCAAGCGTTCTGGAAGCAAAGTTTTTAAAGCATTTTTCAAGAATTTTTCCCGATTTTCCTCTAGAAATGCAGCCAAGTCCTTTTCAGAAAGTTGAGGCAAAACATCTAGCGAGAGAACCTCTCCACCCTTGACAAAGCTTGACATACGCAGAGCAGCAGGACCGGATAGACCAAAGTGGGTAAAGAGCAGATCGTGAGTGATGACATGCTTACCATAGCTTAAGGTCACATCGTCTAGTGAAATCCCCTGAAGCGCTTTGTGTGGAAAATCAGTCAACAATGGGCTCTCAGCAGCCTCAAGCTCGGTAATGGTATGTTTGAAATGACGGGCAATCTCGTGACCAAATCCGGTCGAACCTGTAGAAGGATAGGATTTACCACCAGTTGTGACAATGAGTTTATCACAAGTGAAGCTTTGATCTGCGGACTTAAGGACAAACTGGTCGTCTATCTTTTTAACCGAAACAATTTCTGTTTGAGTAGCAACTTGACCACCGAGCTCAGTGATTTTCTTTTCCAAGGCCTCGATAATAGTCCGAGACTTGTCACTAGCAGGAAAGACGCGTCCGTGGTCTTCGACCTTAAGTTTAACACCATTTTCCGTAAAAAAGTTGATGATATCGTGGTTATCAAACTGGGAAAAGACACTGTATAAAAAGCGCCCGTTACCAGGAATTCCAGTCATTAGGTCATCTAAGGTTCCATTGTTGGTTACATTACAACGACCACCACCCGTTCCAGCTAATTTTTTTCCAAGTTTGCGATTTTTTTCGATGAGAAGAGTTTTCTGACCATAAAAGCTACTGGAAATGGTAGCCATCATGCCCGCAGGCCCTCCACCGATGACAATAGTATCAAAATGTTTCATAGCTCTATTGTACCACAAAAAACAAGAGATGCTTGGCATCTCTTGTTGCTTATAATCTTAGTTAATTTCATATCCCATCAACAAACCGCCATCTTCTGCATAGAAACTGCAGAGACCAGACGTAGGAATGATTTTGATATTGGCTTGTGGGAAGGTTTCCTGCAAGCGTTCTGACAATTGCTGACAGAATTTTTCATTGTTGCGATGAGCCATGACAACTCGACCACCAGCATAACCAGCCTTGATGAGCTCTTCATAGGCTGCTTGAAGGGATTTTTTTGGTCCACGCGCTTTTTGGAGCAGTTCTAGGGTTCCAGTTTCACTTGCTTCCCCAACCATACGGATGTTGAGGAGGCCAACGACTGTACCGATCAGCTTACTCAAACGGCCATTTTTTACCAAGTTATCGACCTTAGCGAGGACAAAGAGCAACTTGGTTTTTTCTTGGTAGGCTGTAATAGCTTCAACAATTTTCTCAAAAGAAAGTCCTTGATCAATCAAGTCATTGATTTTTTCTACAATTAGGTCAACTTCCCCACCAGCAGATAAACTATCAATCACATGAATCTGAGTGTCAGGGTGTTCTTCAAGATAGATATTCTTAGCGAGCTGTGCACTATTATGGCTACCTGAAAGAGTACCAGTAATGGTAACGACAAAGATATGCTTAGCACCTTCAAATGCACGCAGGTAATCATCAGGGCTAGGACAAGCTGATTTTGAAGCCTCAGAAGTCGCATACATGGTTTCCATCATATGATCAATGTCGAGATTGGCATCATCAATAAAGACCTGATCAGCTACTTGAATGGTTAAAGGAACACTAACAAATTCAGTATCAATAGCAGGAGTTGGCAGTTGACGATAATCACAACCAGAGTCAGCTACAATCTTCCAAGTCATAGAAATTCTCCATCTTTGTCACTTATACATTGACAAAGGTTCTGTCTTTTTTTACAATTATATCATGAAAGCCCTTGAAACAAAAGTACCACCTCTCTGTTGTCACAAGTAGAAAGAAATTGTTATGTCTGAACGTAAAATATCTGAAAAATCTCTTGAAAATCTCAGAAAATCAAATCAAGAATCCAATTTTTTAACCAGAGAAGCAATCGAGACGGCTCTTTTGCAACTTCTAGAGAAAAAAGATTTGGCCAAGATTAGCATTTCGGAGCTGGTCAAACGAGCGGGCGTCTCTCGTGCCGCCTTCTATCGTAACTATGACTCTAAAGAAGAAATTTTGGAAAGCGTCTTTAAACGCAGTGTCCATAACATTATGGAACAGTTGAGCCACTACGATGTCAAAACCGATCTTTATCTAGTCTGGGTACACCTTTTCCGCGCAGCCAAGAAAGAAGCCAAGGTTATCCAACTTGCTCTGGACTACCACTTGGAAAAGATTTTCGTCCAAGCCATGCAGGAATTTCTGGAAAAATACCACGGAAAATCAAAAGGCGTTAGCAGCTACCTTCATTCCTTTTGGAGTTCTGCCATCGTATCGGTTTTGCTCAAATGGATCAAGGATGGCATGAAGGTTCCGGCTGAAAAGATTGCAGATTTACGCTTGCCATTTTTCAAAAAATAGGGGATAAGGAGAAGAATTATGACAGAAAAAAGACTGGCTTGGGATGAGTACTTTGCAGCCCAGGCTTTACTGATTGCCAATCGTTCGACCTGCAAACGCGCCAAGGTGGGAGCTGTTCTAGTCAAGGATAATAAGGTGATTTCAACAGGCTACAATGGTTCCGTATCAGGAACGGAGCACTGTATCGATCACGACTGTTTGGTCATTGAAGGTCACTGTGTTCGAACCCTTCACGCTGAGGTCAATGCTATTCTCCAGGGGGCTGAACGAGGGGTTCCTAGAGGATTTACAGCTTATGTAACTCATTTCCCTTGTTTAAATTGTACAAAACAACTCTTACAAGTCGGTTGTAAACGTGTAGTTTATATCAATCAGTATCGTATGGATGACTATGCCCAGTACCTTTATCAAGAAAAAGGCACCGAGTTGACCCATTTACCATTAGAGACTGTTCAGACAGCTCTTCAAGAGGCAGATTTGCTTTAAAAATTAATTAAAATAAATGGTTTAGAAAGCTTTTTAAACCGTTTTTTGATATAATAAGAAGAATAAATTGAAAGAAGGAACTCAGAAAATGGGAAAAATTGAAGTCATTAATCATCCACTCATTCAACACAAATTGTCAATCTTGCGTCGTACAGATACTTCTACAAAAGCTTTTCGTGAGCTAGTAGATGAGATTGCAATGTTGATGGGATATGAAGTACTTCGTGATCTTCCACTTGAAGATGTGGAAATCGAAACACCTATCACAAAGACCGTTCAAAAACAATTGGCTGGGAAAAAATTGGCGATTGTCCCAATATTGCGTGCAGGTATCGGGATGGTAGATGGCCTCTTGAGCTTGGTTCCTGCAGCCAAAGTTGGTCATATCGGTATGTACCGTGATGAAGAAACCCTTCAACCAGTTGAATACTTGGTGAAATTACCTGAGGATATTGACCAACGTCAGATTTTTGTCGTTGATCCAATGTTGGCAACAGGTGGCTCAGCAATCTTGGCTGTAGATT
>CAUSQY010000041.1:0-12248 GCA_963533645.1 uncultured Streptococcus sp.
TCCTTTTCACTGACAAAATCCTTAGCTTGCGCAATCTCCAAGGCTTGCCAGAGTTGCTGGTCAGATACTTCTCGATTGAAACCCAATGTCAAGTTGGAACGAATAGTTCCTTTAAAGAGTTCGACTTTTTGGGGAACATAAGCAATCCAAGACCGCCACTGCTCCAAATTACGAGGACTACGCCCATTTCGATAAAGGTCAATGCTCCCCTTGTCTGCCGGATAAAGACCAAGTAAGACTTGCACCAAGCTTGATTTACCAGAACCAGTTCCTCCGATGATACCAAGGAGCTGCCCTTGCTTCATATCAAAGGAAATGTCTCTCAGAGAAGGCTGGGCCGCATCAGGATATGTAAAGGTTAATTCTTGGACTTGTAAAACATTATCGCTGGTAGCTTGTTTTTGTTCTAATTCTGAAAAAATATCCTCTGGAGCCTCGTCAAAGACTTCCTCGATTCGCTTGGCTGAGATGTAGGACTGGTTGAGGGAATTGATCAGCATGGTGAGCTTAACCAATTCCACCAAGATTTGCAAGAGGTAGTTGATAAGAGCAATCAGGGCACCTTGACTGAGTAAACCTCCTTGAATTGAAATATATCCCTGCCAGATGATGACGAGAAGAGTTCCATTAACAATCAGATAAGTCAGAGGTGTTAATAAACTAGACCAGAAGCCTGTTTTTTCTTGCAATCTGGCATAAACGTGGTTAAGAGTTTGAAAAATTTGTAACTCTCGTTTTTCCTGACCAAAAGCACGAATAACCCGCATGCCTTGTAATTGCTGACGCGTTTCCTGAACCAGCTGATCCGTTTTCTTTCTGAGACTACTGTAGAGAGGATTGACCAGCCGAGATAGGCCGACAATGACAATCGTCAAAATGACAACCATAACTAAAAACCAGAAAGTCAGCTCAGCCGAGATGCGATAGGCCATAAAAATGGCTCCAAAAACGATAATAGGTGCTCTCAAAAAGAGGCGCAGGAATTGATTGATACCAGTCTGTATCTGGTAGGTATCCGAAGTCAAGCGAGTTACCAAGCTAGAAGTCGTCAGACGGTCTCTACTGTCCTTAGGTAAAGAAAGAATATGACGATAGAGGTCGTTTGTCAATTCCTTGGCAAAACCTACCGCTGCCTTTGCTGAATAAAATTGAGCTACCAAGGCCACTAAAACGCCAATCACTGCAAAGATAAGGAGCAGGCCAATCTGCATCCAGAGGTGTCCTTGATTTCTCTGGGGCAAGGATTGGTCAACAATCCCAGCAATCACCATGGGAACCAAGAGTTCAAACACAGCTTCTAGTAACTTGAACAAGGGTGCTAGAATCGACTCTTTGATATAGGGTTTGAAGTAAGATAGTAAGTGTTTCATAAATCCCTTCTATTCTTATTCTGGAAATGAAGAAAGTGGGAAGCCCCACCCTCTCAGTTTTATTTGTTTAAGTAAGGTAATAGATAGCCATATCCTGCTTTTTCCATCTCATCCTTGGCTACAAAGCGCAAGGATGCAGAATTAATACAGTAACGCAGGCCACCTAACTCCCGAGGTCCATCTGTGAAAACATGACCCAAGTGAGCATTTCCTGACCGAGAACGAACCTCGATTCGCTCCATTCCATGACTCAGGTCCTTGTAGTAGTGAATCAATTCCTTGGAAATCGGACGGCTAAAACTTGGCCAACCACAACCTGAAGCAAACTTATCCTTGGCAAAAAAGAGTGGCTCGCCAGTCGTGATATCTACATAAATCCCTTCTTCGAAGGTCTGGTCATAAGCATTACTAAATGGAGCCTCTGTAGCAGCTTCTTGCGTGACACGATAGGACTCTTCAGTTAAGTTTTCCTTTAACACCTCTTGACTAGGCTTTTCATAGTTGGCTGCGTCAATCAATGGCTTCTCAGCATCGGTCACATCGATATGACAATAACCGGAAGGATTTTTCTTGAGATAGTCTTGATGGTAGTCTTCTGCTAAAATGTAGTGGCGAAGTTTCTCCACCTCTACTGCAATCTTTCGACCCAGCATACGCTCCTGCTCCTGCACCACTGTGTAGATAGCTGGCAAGTCTGCTTCATCTTGGTAATAAATCCCAGTACGATATTGACGGCCACGGTCATTCCCCTGCTGGTTAATAGACAAGGGATCAATAACACGGAAATAATAAAGCAAAATCTCTCTGAGTGACACAGCTTTCTCATCATAAATTACTTGAACCGTTTCTGCATGGTCTGTTTCCTTGAGCAGCTGGTAATTGGTCGTTTCGACTTGTCCATTAGCGTAGCCAACACTGGTTGCTAGCACTCCAGAAATTCGTGAAAAATACTCCTCTAGGCCCCAAAAACAACCACCTGCTAGATAAATTTCTGCCATCTTCTTTCTCCTTTATCAAGTTTTTAAACTAGACTTCTTTTCAAAAAAAGGACAGGAAGCCCTCTGGTCGAGAGTTTCCCCATCCTATCTTCTATTTCTTTACTTTGTTTCGACACGGACACCTTGGGTATCAACTTTCAAATCATGAAGTTTGCCTTTGAAAGACTGCTTTTGCAATTCTGCCTTAATCGCCGGCATCTTGTCATGAGAAGCCAGAACCATAACTGTCGGCCCTGCTCCAGAGAGGTAGGTCGCATAGGCACCATTCTCTTTAGCTACTTGCTTAATCGTCGCAAATTCACGGACCAGACTTTGACGATAGCTCTCGTGGAAGAGGTCTCCCTCGATTGCTTGCCCAGCAGTCACCATATCTCCTGACAACAAGGCTGCAACGGCCACATTGGCGATAGAACTAGCTGCAACAGCTTCCTTGTAGGACAATTTCTTAGGAAGGACACCGCGGCTTTCTCGAGTACGCAATTCATAGTTGGGAATATAAGCTAGAAAATCACACTCGGGGAAGTCAGCCACAATTTCTGAAACGTGACCTTCAACAGAACTCGCAACAACAAGATTTCCATAGATAGCTGGTGCCACATTGTCAGGATGCCCTTCAATCTTGGTCGCCAGCTGCAATTTGTCGTGGTTAGATAAGTTGAGATTCCCCAGCTGGTTAGCTAGTTCTATCCCAGCAACAATAACCGAGCTTGAAGAACCCAAGCCACGCGCCAAGGGAACATCGCTGGTCATTTTCAAACGTCTCGGTTGCAAGTCAGGCGCAACTTGCAAGGCAATCTTAAGCAAAAGATTACGCTCGTCATGGGGAATCCATTTGCCAATCTGGTGTTCAATCAACCACTCATCTCGTTCTTCACAGACCTCAATTTGAAGATACTTGGTTACAGCTACACCGACCGAATCAAAACCGGGCCCAATATTGGCACTGGTTGCAGGTACAATAATCTTCATCCTATTCTCCTAACACCTTGAAGGTATTCAAGAGGTCAAATTCTGAAGCTTTGGCCAACTCAGCTGAAACCTTTTCAAGCTGCGCTTTATTGATCTTATGTGTAATGATGACCACACGCGCCTTGTCCCCCTCTTTTCCGTCTTGGAGGATTTGCTTGAAGGAAATATCTTGAGCGTTGAAAATCTCAGCCAATTTCAAGACCTGACCTTTTGAGTCTGGAGCCAAGATTGAGAAGTAGTAATTAGCTTTGACATCTTCTGGATTAGCCAAAACCAAGTCACGGCTATATTCGTTGAAGTCTTTACCAATAGTACCATCATTCAAGCGACGAACGATACGGACAATGTCCGCTACAACACTTGTTGCAGTTGGTTTTTGACCCGCACCTGGTCCGTAATACATAGACTCACCGATACCGATAGATTCCACAAAGACTGCGTTCATTACCCCATTCACACTGGCAAGTGGATGTGCTTTAGGAAGGAAGGTTGGAGTCACTTCTGCGGCAATCCCTGAAGGAGTTTCCTCGATAGAACCAACTAATTTCACTACATAGCCCAGGTCTTGGGCTACAGCTACATCTTCTGGTGTGATGTTGCGGATTCCCTTGTGGGCTACATCGTCAAAGGCAACCTTCATACCAAAAGCAAATTGGCTCAAAATCACCATCTTGTAGGCTGCATCAATCCCATCCACGTCATTTGTAGGGTCGCTTTCTGCAAAACCTAATCTTTGTGCTTCAGCCAAAGCATCTTCATAAGACCAGCCTTCTTCGACCATCTTGGTCATCATGAAGTTAGAAGTTCCGTTAACGACACCAAGAACGCGCGTGATTTTATCAGAAGCCAATGAATTTGCTAGAGTGCGAAGAATTGGAATCCCACCAGCAACAGCTGCTTCGTAGTAAAGTGCTACATTATGCTCTTTAGCGATTTCTAGCAATTCTGCTCCATGGACAGCCAAAAGATCCTTGTTAGCAGTAACAACGTGTTTCCCAGCTTCCAAGGCACGAGTGATAAAGGTCTTAGCAGGTTCGATACGTCCCATCAATTCCACTACGATGGTAATGTCTTGGTCTGATAAAATATCATCCACATTGGTTACAAAGTTAAAGTCATTCCCTGCAGCAAGCAAGCGATTCTTTTCATCTTCATCCTTGACCAATACCTTGGCTACTTCAATCTCAGAATGAGCTGATTGGAAGATTTTTTCTCCATTTTCCTTTAGGAGGAATGGCACACCACTTGCAACGGTACCAAATCCAAGTAAAGCAATTTTAACTGTCATGTTTGTCTCCTAGAAATTTTCTGATATAGCCATTATAACAGAATTTTGTGAAAATTCCTATTATAGTAAATCACTATTTCAGTCTAGTAAAGAAAAAACGAATCCCATGATTCGTCTTTCTTGATAAATGAAAACTGATTTTAAAAATTATGAACGAATCTTTTGCAGACCGAGAACTGCATCGTGATTGATTAAGATTTGCCCATACTCTTGTAAAACCGAACGGCTGATGTCACTGTCATCTGCAAACTCACGCATACGAGCCAAGAGCCAAGCTGGATATGGACTTGGATGATTTTCTACATCAACTAAGATTGTCAAATAATAGTGTCCATTCATCTTATAGAGTTCAGATGTTTCCATCTGGTAGTTAACCGTCTTTGCAAAAGCAACTAGGTCAGCAAGATTTGCGAAACGCAAGATATAGTAGATATAAGGTTCCTTCTTGCTCTCAGTCTCCTTGTCTGCCTGCTCTTGCTCTTCTTCCTTAGCCTCGACCTGCTCTAGAGATTGGATGGCCTCAATATCGTCCTTGGTCTTATCTGCAATGCTCTTTTCCAAGGTTTTGAGAAATTCATCCGGCGACATTTGGGCTAATTCTTCCATGTCTGGTAAATCCGCCAAATCTTCAAAATCCAGATTCTGGTCAATCTTGGACTTGGTCACAAAGACGTCGACCTTATCAGGTTTTGGCGTCACGCGGAAACTCAGCATGCCACTATCCAAGAAATTGTCTGGCATCTCTAATTCATCTAAAATAGCATAGAAAAACTCTTCTGTTTTTTCCTGAGGAACGAGAAAGTCTGCAATCTCCATCCCCCGATCCATCAAATCATCTAAAGTCATCGTGATTTTCAGTGTTGTATCACTAATTTGTTTCATCTTCATATCTGGTAACCTCATACTTTCAGTCTATCTATTATACTAGATTTTTACGATTTTATCAAAAGAATGAAGCGAGAATGTGATATAATACTAGATATGATTTTAGATTTAAGAAAGAAAGTTCAATGAAAAATATAAAAGTAAATGCCTTGGCCAGCTTGCTGGTCAATATTCTCAATATCGTTTTTCCACTGATAACCAATCCTTATCTGACGCGGATTCTCAGCAAATCCAATTACGGTTATTTCAATACAGCCAATACCTGGGCAAGTTTCGTTATTCCACTAGCTGCCTTTGGAATATACAACTACGGGATTCGAGCTATCAGTAAGGTCAAGGATGACAAGAATAAAATCAACTACGTCTTTTCTAAGTTGTTTTATATCTCGGTTTTCACCTCTCTCCTGACCACTGGTATCTACTTCCTCATTATCTTCTTTGACACTAGCATTGAGAATCTGAAAGTCCTCTACTACATCCTAGGGGCCCAAGCGCTCTTCCAATTTCTCAATATCGAATGGATGAACGAGGCTTATGAAAACTATGCCTTCATCCTCTACAAAACATTGATCATCCGGATTGCCATGCTGGTTGCTATCTTCACCTTTGTTAAAACGGCAGACGATATCGTTCCTTATGCTATCGTTATGACAGCAACCACTATCTTCAACTACCTGCTCAGTTTTCTTTGGATTAAGAGAGAAGTTTCCTTTGTTAAGATCGGTCTTGTTGAATTAGTCAAAGCATCTAAACCGCTCTTGACCATGCTACTCTTAGCGAACGCTAACATGCTTTATACCTTGCTTGATAGAATGTTTATCACCAAGGGACCGGATGAGAACTATATTTCCTACTATACAATTGCCTATAGTATCGTCATGTTGATTGCCAGTGTCTTGAGTGGAGCTATCAACGTCAGTATTCCACGCCTTGGCTACTATCTCGGTAAAAAGGATTACAAGTCCTATAATTATCTCGTGAATCAAGCGGCATCCTTATTCTATTTCCTTATGGTTCCAACTAGTATCGGGATTATGATATTGGGACGGTACGCAACTGTTATTTATTCTTCTGAAAAGTATCTTGAAGCGGGTATCGTAACTAGCGTCTTCGCTTTTCGTACCATCATTTGGGCAATTGAATTGATTCTTGGTAAACAGATTATCTTTATCAACGACCATGAAAATCGCTTAACTGCCTTCTACTTCCTTGGTGGTGGTGCCAATATTCTATTAAATAGTATCTTGTATTTCAATAATATTTTTGCACCTGAGTATTACATCGCTACGACCATTATCGCAGAAACTATCGTCGTCTTACTTGAAATTCATTTTATCAAGAAACATCAACTGATTAGTTTAAAAGAAATTTTTATAACCTTAACACGTTATAGCCTCATATCCCTTGGTTTTATCCCAATCTTCTATATTTTCAAGATGATTTTCCAAATCAATTCCTACACAGTAAACTTCAATATGATTCTCATGGTTCTTTCTACCGTAGCAACTTGTGGTATCTATTACCTCTTGACCCTCTTTATCACCAAAGACAAAACACTCCACTACGCACTGAACCTTGTACTTGCTAAATTAAAACGAAATTAAAAAATCCCCTACTGATAAATTTATTGCCAGTAGGGGATTTCTTCTTTATTCTTTTTCTTTCTTATCAGAAGCCTTGGCTTCTAGATTTGAATCTTGTTTAGGTTGTTCAACAATAGAGGAATTAGCTTCTTGTTTCTGTTCTGGCTTGACTGCCTCGCTATCTACCGCAGCAACAGCCTGTTTCCAGATACCTTCTTCGTTTACTTTGTAACCATCAGGTGTTGTTGTGTTCTTCAACAAAGAACCATCAGCTTGGAAATAGTACCAATTACCATCAAGCTGTTTCCAACCTGTTTGCATAGCTCCTGATTCATCAAAGTAATAATGATCACCATTTACTTTATGAAGGCCAACCAACATGATGCCATCTTCAGGATTTAGATAATACCAGACGCCTTTGTCTTTTATCCAACCAGTTTTCATGGCTCCATTTGATTCAAAGTAACGGTAATGATTATCAAACCATTTCCAGCCAGTTTGCATGGCTCCAGATTTGCTAAAGTAATATTGCTTACCATCTACTTGATGGAGGCCGACTAACATATCGCCTTCCTTACCTTCAAGATAATACCAGGCATCACCATCTTTCAACCAACCAGTTTGGAGTGCGCCCGACGTAGCGTAATAATGCCAAGAATCATTTGACCACTGCCATCCAACTTGCATAGTACCTGCAGAGCTGAAGAAATAGTTTTTACCGTCAATCTCTTTAGATCCTACAGCCATGATACCTGTTTCTGGATCCAAATAATACCATGATTCTTTATCTTTCAACCAACCAGTTTTCATAGCACCTGAGTTCGTATAGAAGTACCAGCTATTGTCTTGCCACTTCCAGCCAGTCTGCATGGCACCACTAGCATTCAAATAGTAACGAGCACCATTTATATCTTGTCTGCCAGTTAACATGATGCCATCTTTATCCAGATAATACCATGTTTCCTGATCCTTGACCCAGCCGGTTTTCATAGCTCCAGAACTTGCAAAATAGTTCCAGTGACCATCAACAAAGGCCCAGCCAGTTTGCATGACACCTTCTTGATTAAAGTAGTATGTGCTTCCATTGATATTCTTTTTACCGACGGTCTTTAGCCCATCCTCATCATAGAAATACCAATCTGAATCAATCTTTTGCCAAGTTGAAGGCTTACCTGCTGTTTGGAGTGCACCACTTTCGGTAAAGAACAGCTTCTTGCCATTATAGACTTGATGTCCTGTTAGCATCTTCCCATCTGCCGCAAAGAGATACTTTTTCCCTCCAATTTCAGAGAGCTCGCTAAATCGTCTAGCACCATTTGATTGGATATAATACCAAGAGTCATCTAGTTTGAACCAACCACCAGTTTGCATTTTACCATTTTGGTTCAGATAGTAATCATTCCCTTTGGCATTTTCTCCCCAGTCGTCGTTAAGATGAAGCCAGCGACCTGCTTGCATTTGTCCTTTTCCATTAAAGAAGTAAGTGGCTCCGCCAATCTCTCTCCAGCCGATAGCCATTTCTCCGTCAGTCAAACGATATTTCCAATAGCCATCTTCTTGATACCATTTTTCGTCAACTACAGGGATATCAGGGAAGGTATTTGAAACATTTGCAAATCCTTTATCGCTAATATCAAAAACGGTAGCGTCTTGAGTTTGGCTCGCAGCATGAAGAACCTGAATATTTTTCTTCTGAAGGTATTCTCTGGTTGAAGCAACATTAATATCTCCACCAGTTGTCTGAATAATCATTTTTGGTGATAAGTTTTCAAGGAAATTAATCGTATTTGAAATTGTCGCATCATAATGGTGGTTCCATTTCATCATATCAACCTTGCCGATAACTGGACCTAACTTATCTTCTGCTCCTTCGGCATTATCCAAATCTCCACCAAGATAGATTCTCTTTCCTGCCACAGTCACCACTGAAACAATGGAGTTGGAATTATCATCTCGAACTTTTTTCAGATTCCCATCAGCATCATATTCATTCTTATAGTTGTAGAGCTGGATATCCATATCACCTAATTTTAGATGGCTATCCTCATCTGAAATATTCTGGATAAGAGTAACTCCTCGTTTTTGAGCTGCTCTCAAAGCATTATCATAATTGAAAAGATTATCCCATAGTCCCCAGTTTGCTGTGATCCGATCATCTGAATATTTTTTCAAATAAAACTTACCGACTTGATATCGATTGAGTATTTCGTCCGCTCCACCAATATGGTCACTATGGACATGAGTTCCTATAATAAAATCTAATTTTTTTACACCTATTTGATCCAAGTGGCGAATCAATCGATCCTCCAATACTTGATAATTTCTCATAGAAATTCCCCAGCGACTTGGATAGCGTGGGTCACTCCCATCAGGGAAATCATAGTCTTCTCCCATATCAATCAAAGCATAATGACCATTACTTTCCAGAAGGATGGCATCACTTCCAGATTTTGCTTTAGTATTTATGAAATGGATACGATTGCCCGAACCTGCAGAGATAGTATCTGCATCTACTCCTTGCGATAACTGAATCAGTAATAGAAAGAAAGCGAGAACACTATATCTAACTGATTTTAATAACCATTTATTTTTCACCTTGAAAACTCCTTTATCTTAGCAATAAGCAACTTTTACTAATCTAATCAATCCAGTAGTTTTTATCCCCTCCTGGGACTTGTTGCTCAATAGGTGGTGGAGTCATATAGTTTTCTCCAAATTCGTAGACAAGTATTTCATGGTATTTTTTAGGAACCTTGACCACGATGTTTTCATAAGGCATATCAATCAAATCATAGAGCCATTCTTTTTTTATACCATTTGGATAATAAGGATCATAGATAGTACAAGTTAGATCGGTTGCTTGATCTACACTATACTTCAAAGCAAGGCTCTCTAGTTTTTGATTCCATAGCTGTGGGGAAGTTAAGCGGAAAATAGCTGATCCCATATAACGAGGGAGGTTTTTAAGTCCACCATTCTCAGACTTGATCCCTTTAAAATTCAAAGAAGAAAGGCGAATGAAATATTTGTAGAGCTTCATTTTCTTACGATCACTTTCCTGTGTTACGACACCATCATATGGAAAAATGTCAACGCAAGTTCCCAATACGACCGTTGGGTCTACGAGGTTAGCATCTCGCCGAGTCCTTACATCATAGACTCTCATATAACTGTATGGATATCCCTTTGTTTCTCTGAATGAAATTAATTTATAGTAGGGATGATTTTCATTTTCTAAAACCTTATACAGTTTTTCAAATTCATCACGTGCTAAGGAAATATCTGTATCATCATCCCAAGGGATAAATCCTTTATGGCGTACAGCTCCTAGTAAGGTTCCAAAATCAATAAAGTATTTGATTTGATGTTGTTCACAAAGATCATGTAGATACTTTAAAATATCCAATTCTACTTGCTTTATTTCTTCAAGAGTTAAAGTTCTTTCAGACATAGGTTCTATTCTCCTAAATTTGACTATATTTTTAAACGTTTCTTAATCCCAATCCCGTTCGTTATTTAGACCTTTTAACAATCTTCCATAATTTAAAATCATGATGAGATACTCTTTGTTCAACCGGTGGCAATTGCATATAGTCTCCGTAGTCTGAGGTCAAAATTTCATGATAATTTTTCGGAATGGTAAATTCCTTACCTTCAAATGTTCCAGTAGTAACTTGTTCCAGCCATTCACGTCTCCACACTGGTTTGTTCATATCCTTGTAGATAAGATAATCCACTTGCTCATAATCTGAAACTTTACGGGATTTTGCAAGCTCTTCAATCTGGGCAACGTATTTGTTCGTATTGGTGAAATAGAAAATAATAACTGACACATAGCGTAGCAGTGAATTCAGTACACTTTTCGTATTGGTAATGCCTTTAAAGGTGTAGCAACTCAATTGACGTTTCTTTATCAGTTTCGTCATCTTATTTTTAAATTCTACGTCATCCTCATAGCCATCTACAGGAAAAATATCTACATAGATCCCCATATTCGAATCGATGCGAACATCTTCTTCCAACAAGTAAGTATGGTTATCCTGCACTTTCATGAAGGGATAGACATAGTTGAAATTATTTTTATAAGACATGACCTCGTAACGTTCATCAGGGTTAGCGATAAGGTAGTCTTGTAACTTTTCATAATCTTCTCGTAACATGCAGATATCCATGTCATCATCCCAAGGGATAAATCCTTGATGGCGAACAGCACCAATTAGACTTCCATATGCTAAGAAATACTTAACCCCAATTTTCTGACAAACTTCATGAATATACTCCATGATTCCAAGTTCCATCTGTTGAATTTCATTGACATCTGTTACTTCTTGGTACCGAACTCCTTCATCGCGTTTGCAGACTACGAGTCCATAGCCAATCGCTAGCCAGAAGATGATATTAATAAAGTTGGTTGAATACATAATCTGACTTTCAAATAATTGACCAAACAAGATACCGAAGAAAAGGATCATGATCAATTTATCAGTATTTTTCTTGGAAACAATCAAATACGTTAAAAAGCGCTTGATGACATAAGCCAGTATAAGAAGGAAGGATACCAAGCCTAGAACTCCAGAACTGACAAATATGGTCACAAAAATGTTATGGAAATTCCCACCGATAAGGGAGTTTTGAATCTCAAATTTACTGAAATATTCTGTATAGTAATCTGGAACATTTCGTACACCATAACCAAAAATTGGTTTGGCACTTCCCATCTTGATGGCATTTTTCCAGATATAGGTTCTACCACTTGGTGTTGTTTCGATCAGATGAAGCTCACCGTTCTTCTTAGTAACAGACGAATCTGTTTCAGCATAGGATTGTCCTTTGTTTAAGTCTAAGACAGTCGCAGTTTCAGATGAGATATAGATTGAAGTTACATAGCTTAATCCAATATTAGTTGCAGTAATCAGCAAACCAGCAACTATAAAAGTGAGGAATCGTTTAACGATACTTCCTCTAGTAGCAAAGAAACTATAGAGTCCAATCATGAGAAGTAAAGAAAGTAAGGCTCCTCGACTTTGCATCGTGGCGAAGTAAACTAATTGAATCACATTGTTCAGTTTAAGAAAAACAGAGTATTTACTTCCTTTATGGATCAAATACATAGCCAAAATAATGCTAATGTATGAAAATATCGCACTAGCATTTG